>JAPLAT010000047.1 GCA_026393175.1 Pseudonocardiales bacterium | reverse complement strand
CCGGCGCCGCGCCGCCGCCCCCGCGCGGGGGCGCCTGCGACGGCGACCGGTCGGCACGCTGCGCCGGACGGCCCGCTCCCCCGGGCCCCGGTCAGCGCAGCGCGGGCGCGTCCCAGGCGAGCACGCCGTCGCCGACGTCCTCCGTCCCCAGGTCGGCGACGGCGAGCAGGCGCAGGTAGGCCGTCACGCCCGGGGCGAGGACGCGGCGCTGGTCCTCGTCCGGCCCGGCGACCACGATCTGGCCGACCGTCCCGCCGTCCGCGGGGTCGGTGTCGACGACGAGCGCGTTCCCGCCGCCGTCCTCGGCCAGCGGCCACCAGCCCGGCAGCCAGTACTCCCTGCGGACCGGGTCGCCCGGCCGCACCGTGACGTGCTCGGCGTGGTCGGCCATCCCCTCCGGCCCCTCCTGCCGGGCGAGGTCGCGCCAGCCGCCCCAGACGGCGAGGGCGTCGGCGACGGGGAGGAAGCGGTGCTGCGGGAACACCTGCGGGGCGTGCGGCGCGCGGTCCTGGCCGTCGGCGAGGGCGTAGAGCGCGACGAGGTCGGCGGGGAACGGGACCCCGGACGCCGCCCCGGCCGCCGCGATCGCGGCGGGGTCCGCGGGCGGGCGGAGCACGGGGGCGAGGCCCGCGGCGGCGAGCGTGGCGGTCCAGGTCGTCCAGGCGGCGGTGAGGTCGTCCACGCCCCCACCCTGGCGCATCCCGCCGGGAACCCGCCCGGGCTACCCTGCCGCCGTGGGAGAGCCGAACGTGTGGTCCACCGCCCGCCTCGCCGACGGGGACGGCCGGTCCGCCGACGTCGACATCAACGGCCTCGTGCTCCGCTGCGACATCCCCGAGGACGCGGCTCCCGAGCCCGCGGGCGCGACGCCGTTCGGGCTGCTGGCCGCGTCGCTGTCGACGTGCACCGTCATGTCGGTGCGCACGTTCCTGCATCGCTGGCGGATCGCCCCCGGCGAGGTGCTGGTGCGGGTCGCCGTCCGCGGCGGGCCGTCGCCGATGCTGGAGCGCACGGTCACCGTCGGCGCCGCCGTGGACCCGGACCTGCGTGAGCAGCTGGCCGCCGAGGTCGACGCCACGCCGGTGACGCGGCTGCTGCGCGAGGCGGTGCCGATCCGGACGGTGCTGCGCACCGGCGCCGAGCAGCACACGTAACGGCCCTCAGCGCACGTACCCGGCCCGCACGTCGTCGACGATCAGCGGCCGGTCCAGCGTGGAGGGCTCCAGGTCCAGCGGCGGCCGGTCGCGCGGGAACACCCCGGCCGCGGCGAGCACGGCGCCGTCGAGGAACCGCAGCGGCGGGGCCTGCGCCGACAGGGTCAGCGGCGGCGGGCCGCCCACCTGGGCGAGGGTGAACCCCCAGTCCCCGAAGCTGGGCACGTGCACGTGGTACGGCGTCACGCCCAGCCCGGCGGAGCGGACGGTCGACACGGTGCGCCAGAACGCCTGCGGCGTGGAGTACGGGCTGCCGGACTGCACGACGAGCTGCCCGCCCGGGGTCAGCGCGCGGGCGACCAGGCCGTAGAACTCGGTGGAGTACAGCCGCCCCAGCACGGGGGTGTCCGGGTCCGGGAGGTCGACGACCACGGCGTCGAACCGTCCGGTGCCGCCGCCCGCGGCGTCCCGCAGCCACCGGAACCCGTCGTCGACGACGACCCGCACGCGGGGGTCGTCCAGGGCGTGCCGGTTGAGCTCGCCGAGGCGGGTGCGGGCCAGCTCGAGCACCGCCGGGTCCAGCTCGACCTGCACGACCTCGGTGACCGACGGGTGCCGGAGCAGCTCCCGGGCGGCGAGGCCGTCCCCGCCGCCGAGCACGAGCACCCTGGCCGGGTCGCGGGCCAGCACCGGGTGGACGAGCGCCTCGGTGTAGCGGTGCTCGTCGACGCTGGAGAACTGCAGGTCGCCGTCGAGGTAGAGGCGCAGGTCCGCACCCCGCTCGGTGAGCACGATCTGCTGGTAGGCCGAGGTCACGTCCGCGACGACCGGGTCGGCGTAGAGCCGCTGCCGCGACGTCTCGACGATGTCCTGGGCCTCCACCAGCAGCACGGCGAGGAACGTGGCCGCGAGCAGCAGCGCCGCCGTGGCGACCGCCCGCGCCCGGACCCCCAGCTGCCCGCGCAGCACGAACGCCGCGACGACGGCGGCGGCCACGAGGTTGACCATGCCGGTGACGGCCGACCCGCGGATCTGGCCGACCAGCGGCAGCAGCACGAAGGGCCAGGCCAGCCCGCCGACGAGCGCCCCGGCGTAGTCGGCCGCGTTGAGGTCGGCGACCAGCCGCCCGGCCGAGCGCCCGTCGCCGGCGAGCAGCGTCATGAGCAGCGGCACCTCGGCGCCGACCAGCACGCCGATCACCGCGGTGGCCAGCACGAGCACGGCGCTGCTCGTGCCGTGGAAGGAGAAGGCGATGTAGAGCGCGGTCGCCGAGAGGCCGCCGACGACCCCCAGCACGATCTCGATCGCGACGAACGCGGTCGCCGCGTGCGGCAGCAGCGGCTTCGCCGCCAGCGCGCCGACGCCCAGCGCGGCGACGAACCCGGCCACGATGAGCGAGGTGACCGCGATGCCGCCCCCGGCGAGGGTGACGGCGAGGGTGAGCAGGACCAGCTCGTAGACCAGCCCGCACGCCGCGCACACCGCCACCGCGGCGAGCAGCAGGGGCCGGGCCCGGCGCGAGCCGAGCGGCGGAGCGCCGTCCGGGACGGCGAGGACCGGGGGCGCGGTCACGCCGTCACGACCCGCCGCCTCATGACAGGGCCGCCGCGTTCACCGCCCCGATCGCGAGCAGGCTCGACCCCACGGCCCAGGCCGCGCCGCACATCCGCGGCTCGGTGACCAGCGCGCGCAGGTGCCCCGGCACGAAGGCGTCGAGCAGCCGCAGCGCCACGCCCTGCAGCACGACGCCGAGCAGGCCGTACACCAGCGAGTCGACCAGGCCCTGGCCGAGCGAGTCGTCGCTGGTGAGGATGGCCGTGACGACGATGAGCGCCAGCGCGAGGTGGTTGGCGCCGAGCAGGATCGCCGCGTTGGGGTTGCGGTCGGTGTAGACCTGCTGGCGCAGGTTGCCCGGCGTCAGCACGTCGAGCACGACGAAGCCCAGCGCCAGCACGGCGAAGCCGATGACGAAGTACAGCAGGGTGGCGAGAACGCCCTGGCCGAGCAGGCCGGCGTCCACGGATCCGAACTCCATGGCGAAGATCATCCTCACTTCACGTCGTCGTCGTCATCGTCGGTGGCGGCGGGGGAACCGGGGGTGAAGCCCTGGCCGAGGTAGGCGTAGGTGCCGTCGCGGTAGGGGCCGTCGAGGTCCTCGACGCGCACGGTGCTGCCGCCGCTCGCCGGGCTGACCACGACGATGTCGTCGTCGTAGCGCAGGTACTCGCTGCCCGCGTCGCTGGCCCGGGCCGCGGGTGGGACCGCGCCGGTGATCTGCGACGCCGCGGCGGCCACCGGGGCCGCGGCCAGGTAGGTGCTGGTGTCGCCGGACTCGCTCTGCTCGTCGAAGGTGTCCTCGAGGAAGCCGCGCACGTCCGAGCCGGAGCCGCAGCCCGCCAGCAGGGCCATGGCGAGCACTGCGCCCGCCGCGTACCGCCTCACGATGTCCACCTGCTCCGCGTCGTCACGATCACGCCCTCCTCGGGTCCGGGGTAGAGGTGGTAGGTGTGCCAGGTCCAGCCCCCGTCGAGCGGGGCGCCGGTGAGCGCGGTGAGCGCGGCCGCGTCGCCGGGGAACGTGCCGCACAGCCAGGCGGGGTCGTCGGCGGCGCGGGCGCGCAGCCGCGCGGCGGTGGCCGCGAGCTCCGCCACCGGGACCGTCGCGCTCTGCGAGGTCATCCGGTAGCCGCCCGCCTCCGCGGAGCGCGGCAGCGGGCGCCCGCCCGCCGCGACGGCGTCGCAGGACACCTGCTCGGTCAGCCGGGCGCCGCCGGTGGTGGCCGTGACGGCGTGGGAGGCCCCCAGGACGCCGAGGACCAGCTCGCCTGCGGCGGAGCGCAGCACGAGCTCCGCGAGCGCCGGCGGTGCGGGCGCGTCGAGCAGCAGCCCGAGCGCGTCGGCGGCGACGTCGCGCGGCAGCACCCGGAGGCGGTGCAGCGTCACTGGTTCCCCCCGTGCTCACGTGGCCCCGGGACCGTACCGGGTGCACCGCTGATCGTCACCCGACCGAGATCGCGCCGACACCGTAGTTCCACCACTCCGTGACGGGTGCGAGCACCATCCCCACGGGCCCGCGCGAGGGCTACGGTCTGCCGCCATGGTGTTCAAGCGGCTCAAGGCCCGGTTCGGTGGCGGCACGACGATCGACACGGTGGTGCACACCCCGCTGGCCCTCCCGGGTGGCCGGGTGGAGGGCGTGGTCGAGATCGTCGGCGGCGAGTTCGAGCAGGAGATCTCCTACGTGGAGATGGTCCTGCAGGCCCGGGTGGAGGTGGAGACCGACGACGGCGAGCACGACGCGAACCGGCGCTTCGGCGGCCAGCGGGTGCACGGGCCGTTCACGCTGCAGCCGGGGGAACGGCGGTCCCTGCCGTTCGCGGTCGGCCTGCCGCTGCAGACGCCGTTCACCGTGCTCGGGCCGCACGGGCTGCCGAAGGTGCGGCTGGGGCTGCGCACCGAGCTGGAGATCGCCCGGTCCACCGACAAGACCGACCTGGACCCAATCCGCGTGGGCGCGCCGCCCGTCGCCGACCGGATCTGCGCGGCCCTGGAGCGGATCGGCTGCCGGTTCCTGCGCTCGGACCTGGAGCAGACCCGCGTGCCCGGCGCCGAGCTGGGCTTCGTGCAGGAGGTGGAGTTCGCCCCGCCGCACGGCACGAACATGTCCGAGGTGGAGGTCGTCTTCCTGGCCGGGCCGCACGCCACCGACGTGCTGCTCGTGGGCGACCGCAAGGCCGGCGGCTTCTTCGACGGCGGCGGCGACACGACCCAGCGGTTCACCGTCGGGCACGACCGGCTCGGGCAGGACTGGGAGGGCGAGCTGCAGGCCCGGCTGGCCGAGCTCGGGCGCCGCCGGGGCCTGTTCGGCTGACCCCGTCAGGCGACCCCGAGCAGGCGGTGCGCGGTCTCGGGGTCGCGGCGGAACTCGGCCGTCGGCACCCGGTGCACGATCCGGCCCTTCTCCATCACCGCGATCTCGTCGCACACGGCGAAGGCCAGGTGCAGGTCCTGCTCGACGAGCAGCACCGCCACGCCCTCGGCCCGCATCGTGCGGACGACGTCGGCGATCTGGTCGACGATCGCGGGGGCCAGCCCGTCGGAGGGCTCGTCGAGCAGCACCAGCCGCGGGTTGGTGAGCAGCGCGCGGGCCACGGCCAGCATCTGCTGCTCGCCGCCGGAGAGCTGCCCGGCGGGCTGGCGGCGGCGCTCGGCCAGGCGCGGCAGCAGGTCCAGCACCTTCTCCACGGTCCAGGTCCCCGGGCGGGCCGACAGCGTGAGGTGCTCCCCCACCGTCAGCGGCGCCCAGACCCGGCGCCCCTGCGGCACCAGCGCCACGCCGGCCCTGGCGATGACGTCGGGCCGCCGCCCGGCCAGCTCCACCCCGTCGACGAGGACCGACCCGCCGGTCACCGGGACCAGGCCCATCAGCGTCATGATCAGCGTGGACTTGCCGACGCCGTTGCGCCCGAGCAGCCCCAGCGCGCCGCCCGCGGCCAGGTCGAGGTCGACCCCGCCCAGGACGGTGCTCCGGTCGTAGCCGGACACGAGTCCGCGGACCTGCAGGTAGGTCATGGGAGGAACAGCTCCTCGCGGCTCGTGCCGAGGTAGGCGGTCCGGACGTCCTCGCTGGCCCGCACCTCCTCCGGCGTCCCCGACAGCAGCACCTGCCCCAGGTGCAGCACGGTGACGGCGTCGGCGAGGCGGAAGACCAGGTCCAGGTCGTGCTCGACGAACAGCACGGTGATCTCCGGCGGCAGCCCGGCCAGCAGCTCGACGAGCCGGTTGCTCTCGGCGGGCGACATCCCCGCCGCGGGCTCGTCGAGCAGCAGCAGCGACGGGCGGCAGGCCAGCGCCAGCGCGACCTCCAGCTGCTTGCGCTCGCCGTGCGCCAGCGACGGCACGGCCACCGACCCGCGCCCGGCCAGCCCCACCTGCGCGAGCAGGTCCTCGGCGCGCTCGCGGACGTCGCCCTGCCGGCGCGGCCAGGGCACGATCGGCCCGGACCGGTGCCGCTGCACCGCCAGCGCGACGGTCTCCGCGGCGGTCATCGAGGAGAACAGGCTGGAGTGCTGCAGCGTCTGGCTCATCCCCAGGCGGCAGCGCCGGACCTCCGAGAGCCGGGTGACGTCGCGCCCGCCCAGGACGACGGTGCCCGCGTCGGCCCGCATCGTGCCGGTGACCAGCTTGAACAGCGTCGACTTGCCGGCGCCGTTGGGGCCGATCAGGGCGTGCCGCGCCCCGGGCGCGACGGCCAGGTCCACCCCGCCGACGGCCTTCAGCGCCCCGAACGAGCGGGCCAGCCCGGTGCACTCCAGCGCGTTCACGATCCCCTCCTGCGGAGCCCGATCCGGGCCAGGCCGGCCGCCCCCTGCGGCAGGAGGTACACCACGGCGACGAAGACCAGGCCCAGCAGGAGCTCGCCGTGCCCGCCCAGCGTCGGCCCGATCGCGTCCCGGACGACGATCACCAGCGCCGCCCCGAGCGCCGCCCCCCACAGGGACCCGGCCCCGCCGATGATGACCGCGAGCAGCATCAGCGCGGAGGTGGTGAACCCCAGGTCGACGGGGGTGATCAGGCGCGGCGTCCCCTGGGCGACGAACAGCGCCCCCGCCAGCCCGGCCACGGCTCCGGCCAGCACGAACGCCGCGTACTTGTACGTCGAGGTCGGGTAGCCGACCGCGCGCATCCGCGGCTCGTTGTCCCGGATCCCGCGCAGCGCGGCCCCGAACGGCGACCGCGCCACGAGCCACACCAGCGCGAACCCGACGAGCCCCGCGGCGAGCACGTACCAGTACAGCAGCCCGGCCGTGGACAGCGCGGACAGCGGCGTCGACCCGAGCGTTGTCGCGGGGATGCCGGCCAGGCCGTTGAACCCGCCGGTCACCTCGTCCCAGGTCTGCGCGACCTGGGTGAGGATCTCGCCGATCGCGAGGGTGAGCATGAGGAAGAAGACGCCGTGCGCGCGCACCGCCACCCAACCGGTCGCGGCCGCCCCGACCGCCCCCGCCACCAGCCCGGCGAGCAGCGGCAGCGGGGCCGCCGCGCTCACGTGGATGGAGAACAGCCCGGCCCCGTAGGCCCCGACGCCGAAGTAGGCGGCGTGCCCGAGGGAGGGCAGCCCGGTGACGCCGACGAGCAGGTCCAGGCTCACCGCGAGCAGCGCGAACACCAGGACGCGGGTGAGCGTGGTCGTGGCGAACGGCGCGAGGAACAGCGGCACCGCGACCAGCACCAGCAGCACGACGGCCGCGACGTAGGGGCCGACGCGGCGGCCCCGCGCCGGCGGCGGCCCGGCCGGGACGATCGCGGGTTCCACCACGGCGGTCATGCGGCCCTCCCGACCGACCGGGCGCCGAACAGCCCCTGGGGCCGCAGCACCAGCACCAGGGCCAGCGCCCCGAACAGCACGAACGACGTCAGCTCGCCCAGGCCGACCTGCTGCAGCAGCTGGCGGCCGAACGTGTCGATCTGCCCGACGACGAGCGCCCCGGCCAGAGCGCCGCGCACGGACCCCAGCCCGCCGATGACGATGACGACGAGCGCCAGGATGAGGATGGTGGAGTCCAGCCCGACGTTCGCCCCGTAGAGCGGCCCGCCGAGCACGCCGGCGACCGTGGCCAGCATCGAGCCCGCCGCGAACACCGCGGCCTTGACCAGCCGGTTGTCGATGCCCAGCGTGGCCACCATCTCCCGGTCCGCGACGGTGGCGCGCACCAGCGCGCCCACCCGGGTCCGGTCGACGACGAGGTACACCGCGAGCGCGAGCAGCGCGCCGACCCCGATGAGGACGAGCCGGTAGGTCGGGTAGACGACGCCGAACACCGCGGCCGAGCCGTCCAGCCCGGGCGGGGCGACGATCCGCAGCGGGTCGTCGCCGAACACCACCACCAGCAGCTCCGCCACGACGAGGGCGATGCCGAGGGTCAGCAGCGCCTGGTCGAGGTGCGAGCGGCGGCGCAGCGGCTCGGTCAACAGCGACAGCACGCCGCCCGCGACGAGTCCCAGCAGGGCCGCGATCGCCAGCGCGCCGAGGAACCCGCCCCAGGTCGGCGTGCCCGCCAGGGTCGCCGCGGTGTAGGCGCCCGCCAGGAACAGCGCCCCGTGCGCGAGGTTGAGCACGTCCATCATCCCGAAGACGAGGGACAGCCCCACCGCGATCACGAACAGCAGGAACCCGATGGCGAACCCGTTGAGGATGCCGACCAGGTACGGGGCCACGGACTAGGTCACCTGCCCCTGCTCGCCGAGGTCCTCGGTGATGGCGTTGACGAGCAGGCCGTCGCCCTGCTCCACGGTGCGCAGGTAGATCTTCTGCAGCGGGCTCTGCCCCTCGAACGACCACGGCCCGCGCGGGCTGTCGTCCACGGTGCCGATGCCGCCGAGCGCGGCGGAGACCGTGTCGCCGTCCAGCGCGGTGGCCTCGGCCAGCGCGCGGTTGAGCACGTTCGCGGCGTCCCAGGTCTGCAGCGCGAACACCGTCGGCGGCTCGCCGTACTCGGCCTCGTAGGCCTCGACGAAGGCGGTGTTGGCCGGGTTGTCCAGGGCGTTGGAGTAGTGCAGCGTCGTCTGCACGCCCAGCGCCGCCGCGCCCTGGCGCTGCAGCACGTCGCCCTCGGTGAGGAAGCCCGAGCCGTAGAGCGGCGTGGTCGCCTTGAGCCCGAACTGCTCGTACTGGGTGACGAAGGACAGCGCCTCGGCCCCGGAGAAGAAGCAGAACACCGCCCCGGCCCCGGACTGCTGGATCTGGGTGAGGAAGGGCTGGTAGTCGGTGGTGGTGCCGAAGGGCGGCTTGACGGTGCCGGCGATGGTGCCGCCCGCCGCCTCGTAGGCGCCGGTGAACCCGGAGATGACCTCGTCGCCCGCCGCGTAGTCGGGGGCGATGACGAACACCCCGCCCGGCACCGCCTCCCCGCCGAGGTGGGTGCCCATCGCGGCCGCGACCTGCGCGTTCTGGAACGACGAGCGCCACACGTAGGGATTGCCGTTCGCGCCGGTCACCGCGGCCGCCCCGGCGTTGGCGACGACCAGGATCTTCCGCGCCTCGGCGAACAGGGGCGCCGCGTTGATGGCCACCGCGGAGTTGACGATGCCTACCACGATGTCGACGCCGTCGGATTGCAGCACCTGCTGCACGGCGGCGCCGCCGGTCTGCGGCGTCTCGCCCTCGTCGGCGACGACCGTCTCCACGGTGTACCCGCCGAACGTGCCGCCGTTCTGCGCGAGCCACAGGTCCCAGCCCTGCTGCATGTCCTCGCCGAGCCCGGCGTAGACCCCGCTCTGCGGCACCACCAGGCCGACGCGGACGGTGCCGGTGCCCCCGCCCTCGCCGGGCGCGGGCGCCGGGGCGGTCCCGCCGCCGACGCTGCTGCCGCACGCCGCGAGCACGGGGAGGGTCGCCGCGACTCCGAACAGGCTCAGCACCTGCCGGCGGGTGAACGGGGTGTCGACCATGACGGAACTCCTCATCGAGCCGGCCTGACGTTCTACATCGGGGGAGCGAAGTGCCGCAGATCGTGTAGCACAGGTCACGGCCTGTCAACGGAGGGTGCGTGCTCGCGCGGCGGCCGCAACCCGATCGTGACGCACTACGCTGCGGGCGTGGACGTCCTCGACACCTACACCGGTCACACCGATCCCGGCGGCCCCGCCACCCGGCGCGACGCGGGCGGACTCTCCGTCACGAAGCTGTCCGTCGGGCCGATGGACAACAACGCCTACCTGCTGGTGTGCGCGGCCACCAACGAGGCGCTGCTGATCGACGCGGCGAACGAGGCCGAGCGGCTCGCCGACCTCGTCGGCTCCTCCCCGAGCCGGCCCGAGCTGCGCCACCTCGTCACCACGCACCGCCACTTCGACCACTGGCAGGCCCTCGGCGCCGTGGCCGGCATGTTCCAGCCGCGGCTGATCGCGCACGAGCTGGACGCCCCCGAGCTCCCGGTGCCGATGGACGAGCTCGTCGGCCAGGGCGACGTGATCCGGTTCGGCGAGGTGGAGCTCGAGGTGACGCACCTGCGCGGGCACACCCCGGGCTCGGTGGCGCTGCTGTACCGGGGCGCGGACCGCCCGCACCTGTTCACCGGCGACTCGCTGTTCCCCGGCGGCCCGGGCAAGACCGACGGCCCGCCGGAGTTCACCTCGCTGCTCGACGACCTGGAGCAGCGCGTGTTCGCCGAGCTCCCCGACGACACCTGGGTCTACCCCGGCCACGGCGACGACACCACCCTGGGCGCCGAGCGCCCGAGCCTGCCGGAGTGGCGCGCCCGCGGCTGGTGACCACGTGGTGCCACACGGTGCTACGCCCGCGCTAGGATGAGTGTGTGGGCCAGGCCGAGATCACGCAGCGCGACCTCCGGCAGAGGTCGAAGGAGATCATGGATGCTGTCGAGAGCGGCAGGTCGTTCACGGTCACCCGGGACGGCCACGAGATCGGGGAGCTGATCCCGCTGCGTCGACGTCGGCGCTTCGTCACGAGGGAGCAGTTCGCGACGATGTCGCGCAACGCCGCGACCGTCGATGTCGCGGGATTCCGAGCGGACCAGGACGCCGCCGCCGATCAGGACCTCGCCGACCCCCATGACCGGTAGCCCCCACGATCGGGGCCTCGTCGACACGAACATCCTGATCCTGCGCCGCTGGATCGATGTCGGTGAGCTGCCGAACGAGATGGCGATCTGCGCCGTCACGCTTGCCGAGCTCTCCGCCGGCCCGCACCAGGTACGACCGAACAGCGAGCAGGACGACTACGACCAGGACTCGGAGCGCGCCCGCCGCCTCGACGTCCTCCAACGTGCCGAGCACGAGTTCGACCCCATCCCGTTCGGTGTCGAGGCGGCGAGGACCTACGGGCGGGTCGCTGCCGCAGTCCTCTCCAGGGGCCGGAAGCCGCGGCGACGGGTCGCCGATCTGATGATCGCCGCGACCGCGATCGCCGAGGACCTGCCGCTGTTCACGACGAACCCCGACGACTTCGCGGGGCTCCAGGATCTGCTCGCCGTCGTGCCGGTCACCCGGCCACCGGTGCCCGTCCGACGCCGCTGATCCGAGTGCCGGCGACCGGAGGGGGACCCGGCGGGCTCAGTGCCGCCCCGCCGTCGCGTCGTCGATGAGCTCCGCCACGGCGGCACGGAGCATCCCGACCTGCTCGATCGTCGGCTGCATCCGCCCGAAGAGCAGCGCGGTGACGTAGAGCGCGCGGACCGGGTGGACGAGGTCGGTGTCGGCGGGCGCGTCGAGCAGGCGCTTGACGGCCCGGTCGGCCGCGTTGAGCAGGAGGGTCTCCGGCACCTCCTCGCCGGTCGGCGTCAGGGAGCGCCCCGCGGGCCACCACAGGACGGGCAGCTTCCACGGCGGCGTCTGCTGCGAGACCGTGCGCTCCTCGACGACGACCGGCACGTCGAGGAACTCCGCCACGTCGGCCGCGATCTCCTGGCACGCCTCGCCGGAGCACCACCGGTGGGCGCCGCTGCGCGGGCGCAGGCGCACCTCGGTGCCCGGGGAGCAGCGGGGTCAACGCGTCGCCCACCGTGAAGGTGCCGCGCCCAGACCCACCCACCACGGTCTGGCGGTTCGTGCGCGGTGTTGGTCCGATCGGGTCGGCGGCGCGGCGCGGGCGGTCCGCGGGTTCGACCGGACGAGGACGCCCCCGACCGTCCGGCTGCGGTCGCTCCCCCACCTGCGACCTGCGTGCCGGGCGGACGGCCGTCACCGCGGATACAGTGCGTGAACGGTCGCGGGTGCGATCGTGTCCACCCGTCGTCCGCCCGGCGCGGTGTGCGGCCCGGGGGCGGGTGCGGGGGAGACGATGCGTGCGCGGCGGGTCGCCGTACGGGTGGTGCAGGGCGCCGTCGCGCTCGCGTCCGTGCTGGTGCTGGTGGCGACCGGGTACGGCTACGCCGTCGTCCGCCAGGTGTCGGACGGGCTGGTCACGAGCGAGGCGCTCGGCGAGCCCGCCCCGCCGCGCGGGCTCGACGAGGCGTTCACCGCCCTGCTCGTCGGGATCGACTCCCGCACCGACGCCGCGGGAAACCCGCTGCCGCCCGCGGTGCTGGCCGAGCTGCGCGCCGGGGAGGACGAGGGCCAGTTCAACACCGACACGATCATCCTGCTGCACGTGCCGGCCGGGCCGGACCCGGGCGCGTCGGCGATCTCCATCCCCCGCGACGCGTTCGTCCTGATCGCCGGCACGGACCGCCCCCACAAGATCAACTCGGCGTACCGGCGCGGGATGGACACGGTCGAGGGCACCGAGCGGCAGCAGCGCGAGGCCGGCCGGCAGGTCCTCGTCCGCACCGTCGAGCAGCTCACCGGCATCGAGGTCGACCACTTCGCCGAGATCAACCTGGCCGGGTTCGTCGAGATCACCGAGGCGATCGGCGGCATCCCGGTGTGCCTCAACGCCCCCGTGCGCGAGGAGCGCTCCGGCGTCGACCTGCCCGCCGGGTACCAGCTCGTCAGCGGCGCCGACGCGCTCGCGTTCGTCCGGCAGCGCCGCGACCTGCCCGGCGGCGACCTCGACCGGGTCACCCGCCAGCAGGCGTTCCTCGCCGGGGTCGCCCGCTCGGCGCTGGGCGGCACGCTGTCCGACCCCGCCGGGCTGAACCAGCTGGTCGCCACCGTCACCCGCTATGTCGTGCTCGACCGCGGCTGGGACCTCGACCGCCTCGTCGCCCAGCTGCGCCGCGCGGCCGGGCGGGACATCGCCTTCCGCACGATCCCGACCGGGCGCCCCGACCTGGTCACGCCCGTGGACGGCGTGGCGGTGGAGGTCGACCCCGAGCAGGTGCGGGAGTTCGTCGCCGGCATCGTCGGCCCCGACGACGTGCGGCTCTCCGGGCCGTCGGCGTCGACGCCGACGCCGACCCCGACGGAGCAGGGCGCCCCGCCGACCGTCCGGTCGACCCCCGTGCCGCTCGGCCCGGCGGCGACGTCCCCGGCGACGTCCCCGGCAGCGGGGGCCACCGGCTCCGCGACGCCGGCCCCCGCGGACATCACGGCGGCGTCCGTGCCCTGCGTCGACTGAGCCCGCGTCGACCGGGCCCGGCGTCGACCGGGGCCGGTCGACCCGCCCGGCCGCCCACCGGGCCGGTTGACAGACTGGCGCGCGTGCCCGACTCCTTCCCCCGCCGCCAGGCCCGCACGCGGCGCTTCACCCTCGGCGCCCCGCGCAGCCTGACGATCTCCCCGGACGGCGAGCGCGTCGTCCTGCTCCGCAGCCGGGGCGGCACCGACCCGCTGACCTGCCTGTGGACGCTCGACGTCGCGACCGGCGAGGAGCGCCTCGTCGCCGACCCGGCCGAGCTGTCGGGCCCGGACGGGGACGCGGACCTGCCGCCCGAGGAGCGGGCGCGCCGCGAGCGCAGCCGGGAGCAGGCCGGGGGCGTGGTCGGCTACGCGACGGACCGGCCCGTCACCATGGCCGCGTTCGCGCTGGGCGGGCAGCTCTACGTGACCGAGTTCGCGGCCGGGCTGACGCCCCGCCTGGCCGAGACCCCCGGCGGCGTGATCGACCCGCGGCCCGACCCGACCGGGCGCCGGGTCGCGTTCGTCAGCGGCGGCGCGGTGCACGTCCACGACGTCACCGCCCGCACGACGACCCCCCTCGTCGAGCCGGAGGCCGACGGCGTCACCTACGGCCTGGCCGACTTCGCCGCCGCCGAGGAGATGGGGCGGATGCGCGGGTTCTGGTGGTCCCCGGACGGCGGGGCGCTGCTCGTCGCGCGGGTGGACACCGCCCCGGTGCGGCGCTGGTGGATCGCCGATCCCGAGCACCCCGAGCGCCCGCCCGCGGCCGTCGCCTACCCCGCGGCGGGCACGCCGAACGCCGTCGTGACGCTCGAGATCGTGCGGCTCGACGGCACCCGCACGCCCGTCGCGTGGGTCGACGAGGAGTACCTGGCCACCGCCGCCTGGGACGACGAGGGGCCGCTGCTGTCCGTGCAGCCCCGCGACCAGACCCGGCTGCGGGTGGTGCGGGCCGACCCGGGCACCGGCGCCGTCCGGACCGTGCACGAGCAGGCCGACCCGGCCTGGGTCGACATCGTCCCGGGCGTCCCGGCCGTCGCCGCCGGGGAGCTCGTGACGGTCGAGGCCCGCGACGGGGCCTACCGGCTCGTCGTCGGCGGGGAGCCGGTGACCGCCCCCGACCTGCAGGTCCGCGAGGTCCTCGACGTCGACGGCGACACCGTGCTGCTCGCCGCGAGCGACGACCCGGTGTCCATGGGCGTGTGGCGCTGGAGCCGCGCGGGCGGCGTCGAGCCGATCGCCGTCGAGCCGGGGGTGCACTCGGGGCGGCTGGCCGGCGGCACGCTCGTGCTCACCCGCCGCGACCTGCACACCGACGGGGCCCGCACGACCGTGCACCGCGGCGGTACCGAGCGGGAGGTCGTCTCGCACGCGGAGGCGCCGGGGCTCGTGCCGTCGGTCGCGATGCTCGCCGTCGGCGAGCGGGCGCTCCGGGCCGCCCTGCTGCTGCCCACCGGGCACGTCTCCGGCACCCCGCTGCCGGTCCTCATGGATCCTTACGGCGGGCCGCACGCCCAGCGCGTCGTCGCGCACCGGGCCGCGTTCCAGACCAGCCAGTGGTTCGCCGACCAGGGCTTCGCCGTCGTCGTCGTGGACGGGCGGGGCACGCCCGGGCGCGGCCCGGAGTTCGAGCGCGCCGTGCACGGCGACCTGGCCGCCCCGGTGCTGCAGGACCAGGTCGACGCGCTGCACGCGATCGCCGCCGACCACCCCGACCTCGACCTGACCCGCGTCGGCATCCGCGGCTGGTCGTTCGGCGGCTACCTCGCCGCCCTGGCCGTGCTGCGCCGCCCGGACGTGTTCCACGCCGCGGTCGCCGGCGCCCCGGTCACCGACTGGGCGCTCTACGACACCCACTACACCGAGCGGTACCTGGGCCGCCCGGACACCCACCCCGAGGCGTACGCGCGGTCCTCGCTGCTCACCGACGCGCCCGCGCTGGAGAGCCCGCTGCTGCTCGTGCACGGCCTGGCCGACGACAACGTCGTCGCCGCACACACGCTCACGCTGTCCTCCGCGCTGCTCGCGGCCGGTCGGCCGCACAGCGTCCTGCCGCTGTCGGGCGTCACGCACATGACCCCGCAGGAGGTCGTGGCGGAGAACCTGCTCCTGCTGCAGGTGCGGTTCCTCCAGGAGTCCCTGCGGGCCCGGGCGCGCGCGGAGGCGCACTAGCACCCGGGCTCAGTGGTGGTGGGCGTGCGACAGGTCGGGGGCCTCGGCGTCCGGGGCGCCGGCCCCGGCGGCGGTGGCCCGGTCCCGCCGCCACTCCCCCACCGCGATCACCAGCGCGACGGCCACCGCGAGCGCGGCGGCCCCCAGCGCCGCGGCGACGGCGGGCTGCTGGCCGGACGCGGCGAGCACCGTGTAGAAGATCGCGGCCAGCCCCGCCGTCCCGATCGCGGAGCCGATGCGCTGCCCGGTCTGCAGCGCCCCGCCTGCGGACCCGGCCATCCGCACCGGCACCGAGCGCAGCGTCATCGTCGTGTTCGGGGAGATGACCCAGCCGCCGCCGACGCCGGCGAGCAGCAGCGGCGCGGCCACCGCCCATCCTGCCGACGCGGGCGGCACGAGCAGCAGCACCAGCGCGGTCGCCGCCAGCCCGGTGACGACGGCACCGAGCCCGATCACCGTCAGCCGCCGTCCCAGGCGGGCGACCAGCCGGCCGCCGACGACCGCCGACGCCGCCGAGCCGAGCGCGAACGGGGTCACCGCGAGGCCGGACTGCAGCGGCGTCCAGCCCAGCCCGTTCTGGAAGAACAGGGCCAGGACCAGCCAGATCCCGGAGAACCCGATGAAGTAGACGGTGCCGAGCGACACCCCCGACGCGTACCCGGCGGTGCCGGTGAGCAGGCGGATGTCCAGCAGCGGCTCCCGGTCTCGCGCGACGACCCGGCGCTCCCACCAGACGAACGCGGCCAGCAGGGCGGCGCCGACGGGGAACAGCCACCACAGCCGCGTCAGCCCGCCGGCCTCCGCCTCGACGAGCGGCAACATCAGCGCCAGCACCCCGCCACCGAGCAGCGCGACACCGGGCAGGTCGACGTGGCCGCGCTCCCCCGGCTCGGTGCGCGGGATGAGCCGGGCGGCCAGGACGAGGGCGACGGCGCCGATCGGCAGGTTGACGAAGAACACCCACCGCCAGCCCTCGGCGTCGCCCGCGAGCGCGAGGATCAGCCCGCCGACCACCGGCCCGACCGCCGTCGAGATGCCCACGGTGGCGCCGAACCAGCCGAACGCCCGGCCGCGCTCGGCCCCGCGGAACAGCTGCTGGATGAGCGCCGAGTTCTGCGGGGCGAGCGCCCCCGCCGCGAAGCCCTGCGCGAGGCGGGCCGCGACGAGCAGCTCCGT
Organism: Pseudonocardiales bacterium; assembly: GCA_026393175.1. Classification (GTDB taxonomy): domain Bacteria; phylum Actinomycetota; class Actinomycetes; order Mycobacteriales; family Pseudonocardiaceae; genus Pseudonocardia. The sequence continues at coordinate 4,715 of JAPLAT010000047.1, read as the reverse complement.
CGTCGGTGCGGCGCCGGCCAGCCCGCTGAACACCACGAAACCGGTGAGGGCCAGCAGGAACATCCGGCGGCGGCCGATCGCGTCACCCAGGCGCCCCGCGGGCACCAGCGCGAGCCCGAACGCCAGCGCGTACCCCGACACGACCCACTGCACCCCGGCGGGCGAGGTGTCCAGCCCGCGCTGGATCGACGGCAGCGCCACCGACACGATGCTCACGTCGAGCAGGCTCATGAAGCCCGCCACCAGGGTGACCGACAGGGCCTTCCACCGGCGGGGATCGGGCTCGTCCATGGGCTCTGTCTACCCGCTGCGCGGCCCTCTGGCAGGCTGGTCGTCCCGCGACGAGAGGACCCACCCGTGGCTCAGCCCGCCCCCCAGAAGCCCGACGTCGACCCGCACGACGGCCCCGCGCCCACCGAGCTGCTGGTCACCGACCTCACCGTCGGCGACGGGGCCGAGGCCCGCGCGGGCCAGAACGTGCAGGTGCACTACGTCGGCGTGGCGCACAGCACCGGCGAGGAGTTCGACGCGTCCTGGAACCGCGGCTCGGCGTTCCGCTTCCCGCTGGGCGCCGGGCGCGTCATCGCGGGCTGGGACCAGGGCGTCGCGGGGATGAAGGTCGGCGGGCGCCGCCGCCTGGTGATCCCGCCGCACCTGGGCTACGGCGACCGCGGTGCCGGCGGGGCGATCAAGCCGGGCGAGACGCTGATCTTCGTCGTCGACCTGCTGGGCGTGTCCTGAAGCTGCTGCTGATCTCCGACACCCACGCCCGGCCGCTGCCGGAGCCGGTGTGGGCGGCCGTCGACGCCGCGGACGTGGTGGTGCACGCCGGGGACTGGGTGTCGGCCGACCTGCTCGACGCCCTGGAGGCCAGGGCGGCGCGGCTGGTGGGCGTGTGGGGCAACAACGACGGCCCGGAGCTGCGGGCGCGGCTGCCGGAGGTGGCGCGCGTCGACCTCGGGGGCGTGCGGTTCGCCGTCGTCCACGAGACGGGCGCGGCGGGGGGCTTGGAGCGGCGCTGCGCCGCCGCGTACCCCGACGCCGACGTGGTGGTGTTCGGGCACAGCCACATCCCGTGGGACACGCCCGGACCGCCGCGGCTGCTCAACCCCGGCTCCCCCACCGACCGGCGCCGCCAGCCCGACTTCACCTGGATGACGGCGGTGGCGGCGGGCGGTGTGCTCGACCGGGTCGTGCTGCACCGCCTGCCGCCCCGCTGACGGTCAGCTCCCGGGGGCGCGGTAGACGCCGCGGGCCCGGCCCGCCGTGCCCAGCAGGGCCGGCATGCGCTCCGGATCGACGAGCTCGTGGGTGCGCAGGCTGCGGAACGCGCCGGTGCTGCCCACCGCGATCGACACCGCCGCCGCGGCCTCGGCGTCCGGCGCGTCGAAGATCGCCATGCCGTCGTGGTCCCCGAACATGAACCAGAGCGCCTCCAGCGAGCCGCCCGCCGGTTCCACGACCGCCCGGGCCGCCGCGACCCGGTCACCCGGGTTCTCGATCATCCTGGCCCACGCCTCGGGCGTGTAGCCGAAGAACAGCACGAACTTCGCCATGGCGACCTCCTCGTCGACCCCGGCCGGCCGGGGAAGCCGGCCGGTGGTGGACTCGCGCGGCCCGGGCCCCGGGTTACCACCCGGCGCCGGAGGTGCTAGGCAGGCACCCATGGCGCGCAGCGTGGAGGTCCGGCTCGGGGTCGAGCTCACCAACCTCGACCAGCCCCTGTTCGACGGGGCGGGGGCGACCAAGCGCGACCTCGTCGACTACCTCGGGGCCGTCGCCGACCGGATGCTGCCGGAGCTGGCCGGGCGCCCGCTGTCCGTCGTGCGCGCCCGGATCGGGCAGAAGCCGTTCATGCAGAAGAACCTGCCCGCCCACGCCCCGGACTGGATCCCGACGGTGGGCGCGTGGGCGCAGGCCTCGCAGCGCGAGGTGCACTACGCGCTGTGCGAGGAGCCGCGCACGCTGCTGTGGTTCGCCAACCAGCGCGCGATCGAGTACCACCCCACGCTCGTGCGCTGGGGCGCGGAGTCGGCCGACCGATTGATCATGGACCTGGACCCGCCGGAGGGCGCCGGGTTCGCCGACGTCGTGCGCGCCGCGCGGCTCGTCGAGCGCGCGCTGGCCGACGCCGGGCTGGCCGGGGCGGTCAAGACCAGCGGCGCGAAGGGCCTGCACATCGCCGTGCCGATCACGCCGGTGCCGATCGAGGACGCCGCCGCGGCCACCCGGGCGCTCGCCGCGCGCGCCGAGGCCGTCGATCCCGCCGCCGCGACCACGGCCTACATCAAGGAGGACCGCGAGGGGAAGGTCTACCTCGACTCCACCCGGTCGGGCTGGGCCACCCTCGTCGCGGCCTACAGCCCGCGCGCCCGGCCGGGCGTCCCCGTCTCCTTCCCCCTGGCCTGGACCGACCTGGACGGCGTGACCCCCGCCGAGCTCACCGTCCGCACGGCGTTGGAGCGCCTCGGCGACGCCGACCCCTGGCACGACGCCCTCCCCGCACCCCAGGACCTCCCCGCCGACCTCCTGGAGCAGGGCCACGCCATCCCGGTCGCCCGGGTCGCCGCGATGCACGAGGGCAAGCGGCGCGCCCGGGCCCGCCGGGGCTCGGGCTGAGCACAGTCCGGGCCGGGCGTGCGACGATCCGGCCATGGTCACCGAGATCGCCGACTTCACCGTCCTGGCCGACAAGCAGGAGCAGTTCGCCGACGCCGTCCGGGAGGGCCTGCGCCACGTCTCCGACACCCCGGGCTTCCGCTCCGCCCGGCTCACCCGCAGCATCGAGACGCCCACCCGGTTCGTGCTGCTCATCGAGTGGGACAGCGTCGAGGCGCACACCGTCGGTTTCCGGGAGTCGGAGAACTTCGGCCGCTGGCGCGGCATCGTCGGCCCGTTCTTCGACGGCGCCCCGACCGTCGAGCACGCGAACGACGTCGTCGTGCACCCGTGAGTCCCGCCACGCCGCGGCCCGGTCGCTGAGAAGGCGCTGAGGCGCGCCCCGGCGTCCTCGCCTAGCGTCAGGGGGTGCGTCGAGCCCTGCTCGCGGCCGGGGCCGCGCTCCTCCTGCTGCTCCTGACCGCGCCCGCGGCGGCGGCGCAGGAGCCGCGGGTGAGCGAGCAGGTCGTCGACGTCCCGGGCGCCGCGCTCGACACCACGCTCTACCTGCCCGCGACCACCCCGGCGCCCGCGGTGCTGCTCGCGCACGGGTTCGGCGGCAGCAAGGCCTCCGTCGACGCCGACGCCCGCGACCTCGCCGCCCGCGGCTACGTCGTCCTGGCCTGGTCGGCGCGCGGGTTCGGGGCCAGCACCGGCCTGATCGGGCTGAACGCGCCGGACGCGGAGGTCGCCGACGCCCGCGCGCTCGTCGACCTGCTCGCGCAGCGCCCCGAGGTCGTGCTCGACGCGCCCGGCGACCCACGCGTCGGGGCCACCGGGGCGTCCTACGGCGGCGCCCTCGCGCTGCTGCTCGCCGGGTACGACGACCGCGTCGACGCGATCGCCCCGGTGATCACCTGGAACGACCTGGGGCAGGCGCTGTTCCCGCAGGCCGCGGGCACCGTCCCACTCGACACCCCGGCCCGCGGCGCCGCCGGGGCCGACGGGGTGTTCAAGCGCGGCTGGGCCGGGGTGTTCTTCTCCGCCGGGCTCGACCCCGGCACCGGCACCTGCGGCCGGTTCACTCCCGAGGTGTGCGCCGCGTACACCGAGGCCGCCACGACCGGGCGGTTCTCCGCCGCCACGGCGGCGCTGCTGGAGCGGTCCTCGCCGCGCACCGTCACCGACCGGATCACAGCGCCGACGCTGCTGGTGCAGGGCGAGCAGGACACCCTTTTCGGGCTCGACCAGGCCGACGCGAACGCCCGCCAGCTCGCCGCGCGGGGCACGCCGGTCGCGGTGCGCTGGTACGCGGGCGGCCACGACGGCGGCGCCCCCGGCCCGGAGGTCCGCGACGCGGTGGGCGAGTGGTTCGACGCCCACCTCGCCGGCGCGGCCGCGCCGCCCGCCGCGGAGTTCCCGTACGCCGTGGAGAGCGGCATCCGGGCCGGCAGCTCGACGCCGACCGGGCGCACCGTCGTCGCCGCCGGCTACCCCGGGCTGCCCGGCGCCGCGCCGCTGACGACCCGCGACCTCGCGCTCTCCCCCGCGCCCGCGCTCCCGCCCGGCGCCCTCGGGGGTGCCGGCGCGGGGACCGGCACCGACGCGACCGGCACCGACCCGACGGGAAGCGGTGCAGCGGGAGCCGGGGCAGCGGGAGCCGGGGCGGCCGGAGCCGGAGCGGCGGGGGCCGGATCCGCAGGGGCCGGGGCCCCGGTCGGCGCCGGTCCGGACGGGGCCGGCGGTGTCCCGGCCGGGCCGCAGGTCGTCCTGCGCCCCGCGGGCGGCAACCCGGCCGCGATCACCTCGCTGCCCGGCGTCGGCGGGGCGCTCGGCTCGGTCGGCGGGCGGCTCACCGCCGCGACGGCCGAGCTGCCCGGCCAGTCCGCGCGCTTCGCCACCGAGCCGCTCGACGCCCCGCTGCTCGTCACCGGCGCGCCGCGGGTGCGGGTCTCCGTCTCCGGCGTGCCCGGCCAGCCCGGCGGCGAGGCCGTGCTGTTCGGCCGGCTGTTCGAGGTGACCCCGGACGGCACCCGCACGCTGCTGGGCAGCGCAGTCGCCCCGTTCCGGACGGCCGTGCCCGCGACCGTCGACGTCACGCTGCCCGGCGTCGTCGC
>JAPLAT010000200.1 GCA_026393175.1 Pseudonocardiales bacterium | reverse complement strand
GGCCCGGCCGCCGTCAGCGCGCGGAGGCGGCCAGCAGCGCGGGCGTCGGCGGCGGGATCGCGATGGCCGAGGCCGACCGCCTGCCCAGCGCCCGGGCCAGCGGCGGCACCGCGGCCGCGAGCTTGAGGACCCACACCGGGTCGGGGTCGCCGTCCCGCAGGCGCGCCACGGTGCCCCGCTCGGTGCGGACCTGGTTGCGCTGCTCGGCGTCGGACACCGCACGGCGGCGCCGCTCGAACGCGGCGCAGGCGGCGTCGAGCGCCTCGGGGCCCGCGCCGAGGACCGGCGCGATCGTGTTGCCGGCGTCGGCCGCGTCGGCGATCGCGATGTTGATGCCGTTGCCGCCCACCGGCGAGATGACGTGCGCGGCGTCGCCCAGCAGCAGCAGCCCCGGCCGGTACCACTGCGGCAGCCGGGTGATCCGCACGTTGAGCAGCGTGAGCTGGGAGAAGTCGGTCAGCCCGGCGAGCCGCTCGCCCAGCCAGGGCAGCTGCCCGCGGGTCAGCTCCAGCACCGGCCCGATACCCGCCTCGCGCGCCTGCGCGACCGTGCCCGTCGGGATGACGTAGCCCAGCTGCCAGACCGCGCCCTGCCCGAGGGCGACGACGGCGGCGTGCGGCACGGAGAAGTAGTCCAGGCCCGACAGGTCGGGGTCACCGGGCAGGCGCGGCACCTCGAACCAGAGGATGTCGAGCCCGGCGCCGAGCTCCTCGACGGCGAACCCGCCGAGCCTGCGCATCTGGGAGAACCGCCCGTCCGCGCCGACCACCAGCGGCGCGCGCACCTCCCGCTGCTCCCCCGTCCCGGAGCGGTAGCGCACGCCCACGACCCGCCCGTCCTCCTCGACGAGCCCGTTGACCCGCGCGGACATCTCCAGCGCGAAGCCCGGGAAGGCCGCCGCCCGCTCGGTGAGCAGGGTGAGGAACTCCGGCTGCGGCACCAGCACGTAGTGCGGGTGCCGCGTGCTCGCCGTGGAGTAGTCGGCCAGCCGGTAGGACCGGCGCGGGGTGTGCCACGTGAACCCGTCGGCGACGGCGTGCGGGCGGTCCAGCACGTCGTCGCCGATGCCGAGCTCGTCGAGCCAGTCCATCACCGCCGGGGCCAGCGAGTCCCCCCGGAAGCGGCGGGCGAAGTCGCCCCGCGCCTCCAGCAGCGTGACCCGCAGCCCCTGCCGGGCGAGCAGGTACGCGAGCACCACCCCGCCCGGGCCACCACCGACGACTACGCAGTCCCGCATCTCCATGACCAATCCTCTCGACCATCGAGAGATTAGCAGGAGTGCGGGCTCACCGCCCGGCGGCGAAGTAGGCGTTCGCCCCTCCGCGGAACATGAAGAGGATGGCGCCGAGCAGCAGGACGAGCTGGACCACGCTGATCAGGACGCTGAGGACGCCGAGGCCGCCCAGTCCGAGCAACGAGCCCGCGTTGGCGAACCCGAGCAGCAGGCTGAGCGCGCTGAGCCCCCCGAGGACCGCGAGCACGATGCGCGCCCAGTTGCGCCCCTTGCGCATCTGGAACACGGTCGCGACAACCAGCGCCAGCAGCACCAGCCCGATCACCACGCCGACGAGCGCACTGGCCCGACCCGCGGCGATCGCCTCCGGCGGCACCTGGGACGGGTCGACACCGGCCTGCTCCAGTCCCGTCGCGATCAGGGAGTCCAGCGAGGCGAAGGTGAGGATCGACCCGATCAGGCCGACGGCGAGGTAGGCGAGCCAGAGCAGGAACGAGGTCCGCACCTCCTTCGGCTCGGCCCCGCGGGCGCCGGCGGGCCCGGTCGGGCCGGTGGACGCCGGAGCCTGGCCGTACTGCCCGGGCGGCGGCCCGTACTGCTGCGGCGGCCCGCCCTGGCCCGGGTAGGGGCCCGGCGCGCCGTAGCCCTGCCCCGGCGGGGGGTACTGCCCGCCCGGACCCTGGCCCGGGTACTGCCGGCTCTCGCCGGGGTACGGCTGGCCGGGGTAGGGCTGCTGGCCGCCGCCGGGCTGACCCGGGTACGGCTGCTGCCCGCCCGGCTGACCCGGGTAGGGCGGCTGCCCGGGCGGCGGACCGGACGGTGGCTGGGACATGGTGGGACCCCCTCGCTCGTGACCCCTGTGACCGACGGCACAGCGGCCCCGCCATCCAATCGGCCGGGACCGCGGGCGGCAAGCGGCGGCGTGACGGGTCACGCACCCGTGGCGTGTTACCGGCGGGTTAGAGTCCGCAGCCATGACCGCCGCCACGGAGCCGATCGGGGACGCGTCAGGCGCGGCCGCCGACACCCCGGACGTCCACACCACGGCCGGGAAG
>JAPLAT010000077.1 GCA_026393175.1 Pseudonocardiales bacterium | reverse complement strand
CAAGTCCTGCTCCTCGATCTGCGAGCTGGGGGAGCGGTACGGGGTGGAGCTGCCCATCGCCGACGCCGTGCGGCGGGTCTGCTTCGACGGGCTGTCGGTGGCGGAGATGGCCAAGGAGCTGATCAGCCGGGCGCCGAAGCCGGAGTGAGCGGGGCCGGTCCCGGGGGCAACGCGGCGGGCGGGGTGCCTAGGCTCGGGGCGTGAGTGGGGACGGGACGCGGTGCGTGCACGGGGGGCACCGGGCGGCGGCGCTCGGCGAGCCGCTGCACCCGGGACCGGTGCTGTCCTCGACCTTCGCGCTCGGCCGCCCCGCCGACCCGCTGCCCACCGACTTCTACGGCCGCGCCGGCAACCCCACCTGGCGGGCGCTGGAGGACGCGATCGGCGAGCTGGACGGCGGCGAGTGCGTGCTGTTCGCCTCGGGCATGGCCGCGGTGGGGGCGGTGCTGCGCCTCGCCGCGCGGGACGGGGCGCTGGTGCTGCCCGCCGACGGCTACTACCTGGCCCGGTCGCTCGCGCACGGGGAGCTGGCGCCGCTGGGCGTGGAGGTGCGCGAGGCGCCGACGCCCGGGCCGTGGCCGGTGGACGGGGCGGCGTTGGTGGTGGTCGAGACGCCGTCCAACCCCGGCCTCGACGTCGCCGACATCGCCGCCGCCGCGGCCGCCGCACACGCGGCCGGGGCGCTGCTGGCCGTCGACAACACGACGGCGACCCCGCTCGGGCAGCGCCCGCTGGAGCTGGGTGCGGACCTCGTGATCGCCAGCGACACCAAGGCGCTGGCCGGGCACGGCGACGTGGTGCTCGGCCACGTCAGCACCCGCGACCCCGCGCTCGCCGCGGCGCTGCGCGAGTCGCGGTCCCGGGGCGGCGCCGTGCCGGGGCCGATGGAGGCCTGGCTCGCCCACCGCGGCCTCGGGACCCTGGACCTGCGGCTGTCCCGGCAGGCCGAGAACGCCCGCGCCCTCGCCGAGGCGCTGCTCGGTCACCCCGGCGTCACCGACGTGCGCTGGCCGGGCCTGCCGGGTGACCCCGCGCACGCCGTCGCCGCGCGGCAGATGCGCCGGTGGAACGGGGTGCTGCGGTTCACCCTCCCCTCGGAGGCCGCGGTGGGGCGGTTCCTGGGCGCGTCGCGGCTGGTCGGCTCGGCCACCAGCTTCGGGGGCCTGCGCAGCACCGCCGACCGGCGCGCCCGCTGGGGCGACGCCGTCGCGCCCGGGCTGCTGCGGTTCTCCGCCGGCTGCGAAGACCCCGCCGACCTGGTGGCGGACGTGATGTCCGCCCTTCCGGACGACACGACCACGGCCGACGGGGCGGTCCGCCGCGGCTGACCCGCGTCCGCGACCGCCGGGTGGTCGGGACCGGGTCCGCCCCCCGCGGTCACCGCGCAGACCCCGGGGTCACCGCGCAGACCGCCGGCGCCCTGCGCGGTGCTCGCCGGTCTGCGGTGTCGACCGGCGTCACCTGCGACCGTTCCCGCTGATATCACACTTACGTAACCCGCCCTCGCTATGGTCTGATTCGCGCAGGGAGGTGGTCGTGTGCCGCACCGACAACCCGACCCCATCGGTACCGACCCCGATCCAGGGGAGGTACCGGGGGTCTCGCCCGGGATGGGCGTGATCCCGACGGGGTCCAGAGTCCTGCTCCTCAA
>JAPLAT010000500.1 GCA_026393175.1 Pseudonocardiales bacterium | reverse complement strand
CCGTACCCGTCAGCAGGTTCACCGGTCCCCGGCCCTCCGAATGGCGCCATGATCGCCGCTTCGGCGCATTCCCGGCCGGCTCCGGCCGACTTCGCACCCACACGACGATCATGACCCGATCCCGCGGCGCCATCGGGCCGGTCGCCCCCGAACCCGACCTCGCTCCCGCCGCTGACCAACCCGCCGGCTCCCGGCCTGCGGCCACCTGGTCCACCAGCCCCGGACCCCCCAGCGCGGGACCCATCGCCCCCGATCCCGCCTGCACCAGACCCGCCGCCGACCACGACCTCATCGGCACCGGACCCACCGCCGCCCACGACACGATGGGGGCCGGACCCGCCGCTCCCGGCCCCAGCGACACCGGACCGCCTCGCACCGACACCGGCCCCACCACTCCCGGCCCGACCGGCCCCGGCCCCGCCGGCCCCCTCCGTCTCGACCCGGCCGGCGACCGCGTCCTCGCCGGGCGGGCGCTCGTCGCCCCAGGGCACGAGCCGCACCCGCTCGTGCGGGTCCCGGCCCCCGACCAGCACGGCGGTGCCGACGGCGTCGGGCCCGAGCAGGGCCTGCACCCGCACCATCGCCCGGCCGGCGCGCTCGTCGGCCTCCCCGACCTCGCCCCACAGCCCGAGCTGCAGCGCCCCGGCCGTGACCGTCTCCTCCGGCACCAGCCGCAGCCACCCGACCGCCCCCGCACCGCCCCGGGCCAGCCACGCGTCGAGCTGCCAGCGCACCCGGTCGACCGTGCCGGACGGCGTGAGCGGCTCGGCGCACCGCCAGATCCGGTGCAGCTCGGGGCCGTCGGTGGTGCGGGCGGCGATGCCGAGCCGCGTGCAGGACAGCCCGTGCCCGGCCAGCACGGCGTGCAGCCGCTCGGCCAGGCCGCGGGCGGCGAACGCGGCGGCGTCGACGCGGTCGACGGGCGGGTCCAGCTCCCGCTCGACGGCCAGCTCCTCGGGCGGGGCGCGCCGCACGGGCGGCCGCGGGTCCAGCCCACGGGCGAGCCGGTGACCGAGCACGGCGTCGGCGCCGAACCGGGAGGCGACGTCGTCGGCGTCGAGGGACGCGAACGCGCCCAGGCTGCGCAGCCCGAGCCGGCGCAGCAGGTCGACCAGCGCGGAACGGTCGACGTCGGGGTCGCGGTCCAGCTCCTCGACCCCGAGCGGGGCGAGGAACGCACGCGTGTCCCCCGCCCCGACGGCCAGCCCGCGCCGGGCCGCGAGGACGGCGGCGAACAGCCCGTCGGCCACCCCCACCTGGCACTCGACACCCGCCCGGGCGGCGACCTCGTCGACCAGCCGCTCCGCCGCCGCCTGCTCCCCGCCGAAGAAGCCGACCGGCCCCTTCGCCGGCAGGGCCAGCAGCCCGGGCCGGACGATCTCCACCCCCGGGGCCAGCTCCTCCACCGCGAGGACGACCGGCTCGAACGCCCGGGCGTCCCGGTCGGCGTCGCGGGCCAGCACGACCAGGTCGGGGCAGCGGGCCTGCGCCTCCCGGCGGCGCAGGCCACGGCGCACGCCCTGCGCGCGCGCCACCGCGGAGCAGGCCAGCACCCGGTTGGCCACGACCACGGCCGCGGGCCGGTGCGGCGGCACCCCGGCCGCCCGGGCCGCGGCGGTGACCGGCCAGTCCGGCGACCAGAGCGCCAGCACCCGCACCGGGACGCTCACGGTCGACCGCCCGGGCCCCGGCCCGAGCCGGCCGCCCCACCCCGGCGACCCGGGCGGCCGGACCCCTCGAGGTGATCACCCCGGCGCCCGGACCGGCCCGGTCCGGGCATGATCACCACGGTCGGGACCTGAGCGCCGCCGGTGGCGCTCACGTCCCACTCCTGGCGATCATGCCGACGGGAAGGCCCCCCACGAGGCGGACGGACCTGACCCACCACGGACCGGCGGGACACGGCCCGCCCGCTCACCCCGCGGCCCGGACCGGGACGGCCTCCGGCGACGCACCGGCCGCCGGGACGCCCGCCGCCCCGCCGTCCCGCCGGGCCCGACCACCGACCCCCGCACCGAGCACCCGATCGCCGACCGCACCGGTGCGCGAGGGCAGCAGCACCCGCTCCCGCCGCCCGGCCCCCAGGGTGCGGGCCCGCAGCTCGACCCGGACGGGGCGCTCCACCAGCCGCCCGTCGCCCGCGCCGAGGCCCTGCCAGCGACCCTCGGCGCAGCCCAGCTCCAGGTCCGCCCCGGGCCAGGGCCCGAGCGACACCAGCACCGCACCCCGCTGCCGGGCCCGGGCCGCGAGCCGGGTGCGCTCGGCGGGGCGCAGGCCGGAGCCGGCGCGGTCGGGACGGTCCGGGGGGCCGGTCGTCTCCCGCCTGCTGGTGCGCGGGCCGGTCCCGGCGCGGCGCGAGCGCCCGGGCGGGGGGCCGAGGACGACCAGGTCCATCCCGTCGAGCAGGGCGACGGCGACGGCGAGCAGGTCGCGCCCCGGGTACGGGACGAGCGCGAGCCGGTCGAGCAGCACCCCGGCCTCCGCGGCGGCGGCGAGCCCCAGGTCCGGCCGCCCGACCACCGCGGCCCACGCCCCCCGCGCCGACGCCTCGGCCAGGAGCGCGAACAGCAGCGACGTGGCCCCGGGCCCGGGCCGGATCGCCACGGTGGACCCGCGCCGCAGCCCGCCGGACGGGAGCAGCCGGGCCAGCGGGGCGGCGACCGGCAACGACCGGCCCTCCTCCGCCGGTACGCTCCCCGACCGGTCCTCGAACCGGCGGAGCAGCCCCCGCGCGAGCTCCAGCCTGTCGGCCGCGCCACCCGCCGCCGGGCGGACCTCCGTCGTGCGGGCCTCGACCACGTGCGCCTCCCCGAGTCGTGCACCGCGGGGAAGGCGGCACTTCGAACGTGTGTTCGATGCTAGCCCGCCGCGGTCCGGTCGGCAATCCCCGGTCGCCTACCGCACCGCCCCCCGGATCACCAGCCTCGTCTTACGCCGTCCGGTCGTGCACGATGCTCTTTATGGCCGATCGCCGGCGGATCATCGCCGTCCTGCCCGCCCATGACGAGGAGCACGTCCTGCCCGCCGCGCTCGCGTCGCTGCGGGCCCAGGCCCGGCCGGCCGACGAGGTCGTCGTCGTGCTCGACCGCTGCACCGACGGCACCGCCGCCGTCGCCGCCGCGCACGGCGCCCGGACCGTCACCACCACCGCGCACAGCGGCCGCAAGGCGGGGGCGCTGAACCAGGCCCTCTCCGTCCTGCTGCCCGACCTCGCCGACGACGACCTCGTCCTTGCGATGGACGCCGACTCCGCACTGGACCCCGCCTTCCTCACCGCGGCGCTGGCCCGGCTCGACGCGCACCCCGGCGACGGCGCCGTGGGCGGGGTGTTCACCGGGCGCGACGGGGGCGGGCTGGTCGGGGCCCTGCAGCGCAACGAGTACGCCCGCTACGCCCGGGAGGTCGCCCGCCGCGGCGCCCGCGCCACCGTCCTCACCGGGACCGCGACGCTGTTCCGCGTCGCGACCCTGCGCGCCGTCGCCAGCGCCCGCGGCACGGTCCTGCCCGGGCGCGCCGGCGACGTCTACGACCCGCGCGCGCTCACCGAGGACAACGAGATCACCCTCGCGGTCCGGACGCTGGGCCTGGGCGCGGCCTCCCCGCGTGACTGCGTCGTGCACACGGAGGTGATGACGACCTGGCGCGACCTGTGGCACCAGCGGCTGCGCTGGCAGCGCGGGGCGCTGGAGAACCTGCGCTCCTACGGGCTCACCCGCGTGACGGCCCCGTACGCCGCGAAGCAGGCGGCGATGTACGCGGGCATCGTCGCCGTGACGCTGTTCCTGCTGGCCACGGCTGTCTTCGCGGCGGCGGGCGAGCTGGGGCCGCCGCGCGGGTTCTGGCTGGCGGTCACCGCGCTGTTCGTCGTCGAGCGGACGGTGACGGTGCGCCGCCGCGGGTGGCGGGGCGTGCTGCTCGCCGCGCCGGTGGTGGTGGAGTTCGGCTACGACCTGTTCCAGCAGGCGGTGTTCCTGCGCGCCGCGGCCGACCTCGCCGCCCGGCGGGTGCCGCACTGGCACCATCCCCGAGCGGTGCAGGCGGCCTGAGGTGTACGGCAAGCTCGGTTCGACGACCGTCCTCGCCCTCCCCGCCGGCGCGGCGCTAGCCGGCGGGATGCACGTGCTGTGGCACGTCGTCGCCGCCTGCACGCTGCTCGCGGCCTGGTTCGCGCTGGTCCGGCTGCTCCCCCGCCGCGAGCGCTGACGCGCCCGTCGTGCAGCGGTGCCCGCGCTCACGAGCGGCGGAACGCCGCCACCCACTGCTGCGCGTCGAGGTCGCGGGGGCGCCGCCCGCCGACCCGGCCGCGGTCGAACGCCTCCCGGACGCGGCGCTGGTAGGCGGCCCGCTCGGCGGCGGGGAGCAGCGGCTCCGGCCGCCTGCGGACGACGAGCAGCCCGCCGTCGACGGACGGCACCGGCCGGAACGCCCGCGCCGGCACCCGGCCCGCCAGCGCGAACTCGAACCACGGCCACCAGCCTGCCGTCAGCAGCGTGGTGCCGCCGACGGCCGCCCGCTTGCGCGCCACCGGGTGGGCGGGACAGGCCACTGCAGCAGCAGGACCGCCGTCCCCCAGGCCCGCTGGCCGAGCAGGTGGCGCAGCAGGGGCGTGGTGATCGCGAACGGCACGTTCGACAGCACGTGGTGGGTGCCGTCGAGGGTGAACCGGAGCATGTCGGCCTGCTCGACCCGGACCCGTTCGGCGAGCTCGCGCCGCAGCGCGGCGGCCCGGCGCGGGTCGAGCTCCACGGCGGTGACGGGGCGGCGGCCGTCGGCGAGCAGCCGGGTGAGCGCGCCGTCCCCGGCCCCGAGCTCCAGCACGGGGACGGGGTCGGGCGGGAGGAGGTCGACCATCCGGCGGCGGACGCGCCGGTCGACGAGGAGGTTCTGACCGAGTTCGTGACGGCCGCCGAAGGCGGACGGGGGCATGGCGGACCTGCGCTTCGCGTCGATCGGGAGGGGGACTCCGGACCGGACGCCGAGGAACCGCTACGGGAGGTCAGCGCAGCGGCTGCGGCGTCCGGGGGACGGACCGCAGCCGCACGGCGAGAGCGCAACTCATGGGGACGACGCTAGCGGGCGCCGCCACGGCTTTTCGCTAGTGCGCGAAGTGCCGGGTGCCCGTCAGGTACATCGTGACGCCGGCCCGCGCGGCGGCGGCCACCACCTGCTCGTCGCGCACCGACCCGCCCGGCTGCACGACGGCGCGCACGCCCGCCTCGAGCAGCACCTCCAGCCCGTCGGGGAACGGGAAGAACGCGTCGGACGCCGCGACGGACCCGGCAGCCCTGTCACCGGCGCGGGTCACGGCCAGGCGGGCGGCGTCCACCCGGTTGACCTGCCCCATCCCGACGCCGACGGCCGCCCCGCCCGACGCGAGCAGGATCGCGTTCGACCGCACCGACCGGCAGGCCCGCCAGGCGAACGCGAGGTCGGCGAGCACGTCGTCGGGCACGGCGTCGCCGGTGGCGAGCGTCCAGGCGGCGGGGTCGTCGCCGGGGGCGTCGACGACGTCGCGCTGCTGCAGCAGCAGGCCGCCGGTGATCGGGCGCAGCTCGGCCCCCGCCCGGGTGGGCGCGACCGGCAGGCGCAGCAGCCGCACGTTCTTCTTCCCGCGCAGCACGTCCAGCGCGCCGTCGGCGTAGGACGGCGCGACGAGCACCTCGGTGAAGACCTCCGCCACCTGCTCGGCCATCGCGACGCTCACCTCGCCGTTGACGGCGATGACGCCGCCGAACGCGCTGGTCGGGTCCGTCGCGTGGGCCTTGCGGTGGGCGTCGGCGACGTCGGTGCCGACGGCGATGCCGCACTGGTTGGCGTGCTTGATGATCGCGACGCACGGGGCGTCGCCGTGGTCGTGCGCGGCGCGCCAGGCCGCGTCGGCGTCGACGTAGTTGTTGTACGACATCTCCTTGCCGTGCAGCTGCTCCGCGGCGGCGAGGCCGGGGGCGCCGGAGACGTAGAGCGCGGCGGCCTGGTGCGGGTTCTCGCCGTAGCGCAGCGTGGCCGAGCGCTCCCACGTGGCTCCCGCCCACGCCGGGAACAGCCCGCCCTCGGGGTCGGGGGCCAGCACGTTGCCCATCCAGGACGCGACGGCGACGTCGTAGGTCGCGGTGTGCCGGAACGCCTCGGCGGCGAGCAGGCGGCGGTCCTCCAGCGTGAAGCCGCCGTCCTTGAGCTGCTCGAGCACCCAGCCGTACCGGGCGGGGTCGACGACGACGGCGACGCTGTCGTGGTTCTTCGCCGACGCGCGGACCATCGCGGGGCCGCCGATGTCGATCTGCTCGACGCACTCGTCGGGCGTCGCCCCGGACGCGACCGTCTCGGTGAACGGGTAGAGGTTGCTCACCAGCAGGTCGAACGGGGCGATCCCCAGCTCGGCCAGCTGGGCCAGGTGCTCCGGCTTGCGGGTGTCGGCGAGCAGCCCCGCGTGCACCCGCGGGTGCAGGGTCTTGACCCGCCCGTCGAGGCACTCCGGGAAGCCGGTCAGCTCCTCCACCGGCGTCACCGGCACCCCGGCGTCGGCGATGCGCTGCGCGGTGGAGCCCGTCGAGACGATCTCCACCCCGTTCGCGTGCAGCCCGGTGGCCAGCTCCAGCAGGCCCGCCTTGTCGTACACGCTGATCAGGGCTCGCTGCACGGGCCTCTTCACGGGATGGTCACCTCTCGTCCGGTCACGGTGGCCCCGTGGCGGGCCAGCGCGGCGACGGCGCCCACGAGCAGCCGCCGTTCCTCGATCTTGATGCGCTCGTGCAGGGAGTCGACGGTGTCGCCGGTCTCGACGGCCACCGCGGCCTGCGCCAGCACGGGGCCGGTGTCCGTCCCGTCGTCGACGAGGTGGACCGTCGCCCCGGTGATCTTGACGCCGTAGGCGAGGGCGTCGGCGACCCCGCGCGTGCCCGGGAACGACGGCAGCAGCGCGGGGTGCGTGTTGAGCACCGGGCAGCCGACGGCGGCGAGGAACCCCTTGCCGAGGATCTTCATGAAGCCGGCGCTGACGACCAGGTCGGGCCGGTGCGCGAGCACCGCCGCGGCGAGGGCGGCGTCCCAGGCGGCGCGGTCGGGGTGATCGGCGACGCGCTCGACGAACGTCGGCACCCCGGCGCGCTCGGCGCGGGCCAGGCCCTCGATGGCCGGCCGGTCGGCGCCCACGGCGACGATCTCCGCGGGGCGGTGGTCCAGCAGTGCCTGCAGCAGGGTCCCGGAGCCCGAGACCAGCACCACCACCCGCGGCGGGTCGGGGAGCGTGATGCGGCGCGACGGACTCGGGGACGCCACGGCACGCTCCTCGCTGATCGACAGGACCCCCACGATCCTAGGTGGCGGCGTGGGTCACACCCGGGTCGGACCGGCCGGTCCTCGGGTGACGGAGCCGATCGGGCTCGCGGGGATCCGTGCGGCTCCCTCATGCCCGCGCCGACCGATGCCCACGGTCCGGACCCGCACCGACCCACGGACCGGCCCGCACCGATCGGCGCCGCAGGCCCGACCGATGCCGCCGACCCTCAGCACAGGGGCGACCGGTACCGACGCCGGACCCGACCACACACCACCGCCCGCCCGGAACGCCGGACCCCCTGACACCAGCCACAGCACCAGGCACGCCGACCAGCGCCGGGGACCGGACTCGCACCACACCGACCGCACCGGCCGACGGCGACGGGCCGGGCGGACGAACCCCGAACCGCACCGGCCGGACAAGCGACGGGCAGCGGCGGGCGACCGACCGGGCCGCCCCCGGAAAGCTGATCTCGCCCGGGCCGAGTCCGGGAGTGTGACCGACGCCGGGCACCGCCCGGTGCAGGGCCGGGGGCGGGCGCGCGTCACGGTCCTCGCCGGGTGCCCGCGCCGGGATGACCCCGGATCATCTGTCACAACCGCTTGATCACCACATCCGGGACATGAGGGCCATATACGGCGCTCATGTCCCGGGCTTGGCGATCACTGCAGCGGGGGTCGGACGCTGCCTTGCGGGCCCTGGCACGGAGCGTCTCCTACCGGCCCGCGCCGGAGGGTGCGCTCAGGACGGCGGCGTCTCGTCGCGGGCGCGCTCGGCGGCCTCCCGCGCCCGCAGGGCCACGAGCTCGGCGACGGTGCGCGGCTTCGCCCCGGTGGGCGGCGTGGCGGGCGGCTCCACGTTCGGGCGGCGGCCCCACCGGCGCTGCCGCACGGCACCGCGGTCTCGGTCCCGGCCGTCGGGCCGACCGCGTTCCCTGCCCCGGCCGCGGTCCCGCGGGGCGACGCGGGTGGTGGGGTCGGTGGACGGCTCGCGACCGTCCGGGCCCTCCGCGGCCTCGGATCGGGAAGCACGGCGCGTTGCACCGTCGGAGCCCGCACCCTCGAGCACCGCACCGTCTGGCCCCGCCCCGGACGGCCCGGCCCCGCCCGCCGGCTCGGCACGCTCCGGCTCGGCACCCACCGGCCCGGCCCGGCGCGACACGCCGCCGGACGGGGAGCCACGGCGCACCACATCCGGCTCCGCACCATCCGGCACCGCGACATCCGGAACGGCCTCGTCCGACCCGGTCCCATCCGGGTCGGCATCGTCGCGGTCAGCACCATCCCGGTCGGCACGGTCCAGGTCGGCACGGTCCAGGTCGGCACGGTCCAGGTCGGCCCGGTCCAGGTCGGCACGGTCCAGGTCGGCACGGTCCAGGTCGGCACGGTCCAGGCCGGCACGGTCCAGGCCGGCACGGTCCAGGCCGGCACGGTCCAGGCCGGCACGGTCCAGGCCGGCACGGTCCAGGTCAGCACGGTCCCG
>JAPLAT010000297.1 GCA_026393175.1 Pseudonocardiales bacterium | reverse complement strand
TCGCCCTCGCCGCCGTCCCGGCCGCCGCGGCCGTCGTCCTGCTCCGCCTGCCCGCCGACGGCCCCGGCCCCGCGCTGACCGGCGTCGCCGTGGCCGGGGTGCTCGCGTTCGCCGCGGTGATCGCCGCGGGCCCGGTGCTGTTCCCGGCCACCGCGGCGGTGCTCGGGCTGCCGCTCGCCGGGCTCGCCACCGGCCGGTTCGCGCTGCGGTCGGCCCGCCGGGCCCCGCGCCGCGCCACCACGACCGTCGCGGCGCTGACGCTGCTCGCGATGCTGCTCACCGCGGTGCTCGTCGGCCTGCAGTCGATGACGGTCTCCGCGGGCGACCGCATCGCCGCCCGCTTCCCGGCCCCGGTCACCGTCGTCGCCACCGGGGAGGCGGCGCTGCCCGCCGACCTGGCCGCGCGGATCGCCGCGGACCCCGCGGCGGGGGCGGCCGTCGCGGTGCCCGAGGCGGTGCTGGGCGACGGCACGCGGGTGACGGCCGTCGACCCGGCCGCGTTCCCCGCCCTGCTGGACGGGGCGCTCGACGCCGGCTCGCTCGCCGACCTGCGGCCCGGGACGGTCGCGCTCGACCGCGCCGCGGCCGACGCCCGGCAGGTCGGGGTGGGCGGCGTGCTGGTCGTCGCCGACGGCGGGGTGGCGCTGCCGGTGGTGGCGGTGTACCGGTCCAGCGGCGTGCTCGGGGACGTGACCGTGCACCCGGACGACGCCGCGGCGCTCGCGCCGGGCGCCGCCGTCCGGCAGGTCCTCGCCGTCCCCGCCGGGAGCGACGGGGGCGACGCCGGTGTGGAGGCGCTGCGGGGGGCCGTGTCGGCCGCCGTCGGGCCGGACCCCGGCGCGGCCGTGCTCGTGCTGGCCGGGCTGCGCGCCGAGCTGGAGGCCACGGTCGGGCTGGTCCGGGCGATCGCGCTGGGGCTGGTCGCGGCCACCGTGCTCGTGGGCGCGGTCGGGGTGGCGGTCTCGCTCGTGCTCGCGGTGCGGGAACGCCGCCGCGAGGGCCGGACGCTGCGCGCGCTCGGGCTGACGCCGGGGCAGGTCGTGGCGGCGACGGGGCTGGAGAACGGGGTGCTCGCCCTGGCGGGGGCGGCCGTCGGGACGGCGCTCGGCGTGCTGTTCGGCGTGCTGGCGGTGTTCGCGCTGCGCGAGCCGGCCGTGATCCCGGTGGACGAGGTGCTCGCCGGGTCGGGCACCCTGGTGCTCGTCGCGGTCGTCGCCGGGACGCTGCCCGCGCTCGGCGCGGCCCGGCGCACCGGGCACCCGTGACGGACAACGGCCGGAGGCGACCTCGCCGCACCCAGGTCGGGTGCGGACCCGGGCCGGTGCGGCGGGGTCGCCGCGGCCCACGGGGCCGCCCGGGAGGGTGACCCCCGGACGGACGCCGGTCGCCACCGGCCGTCTTGCCGGAACCGTAACAGACGCGCGTAGGTGAACGAGGTCGCGTACGTTTGTTACGGGGAGGTGGACGTGGGGGGACGAGTTCTGGTCCTGGACTTCGACGGCACGGTCTGCGTGGGGGACGGGCCGGCGCACCGGTACGCGGAGGAGGTCGGGGCGCTGCTCGACGGTCCCGGCCGCGCCGCGCTCGGCGAGGCGGTCGCGGGCTTCCTGGCCGGGCGCGACGTCGGCTCGGCCGCGCAGGACGTCTACCAGCTCGTCCAGGAGCGGGCCGCGGACCTGCCCGCGGAGCAGGTGTCGCGCGCCTACCTGACCAGTCGCGCCGCGCTGCTGGAGGGCGGCATCGAGATCGCCGCCCCGCCCGGTCTCGCCGCCCTGCTGGCGGAGCTGCGCCCGGCCGTGCACGTCGTCGTCCTCACCAACGCCCCGCGCGCGGGGCTCGACGCGCTGCTGGAGCGGCTCGGCCTGGCCGCCGTCGTCGACGAGACGGTGGGCGATGCGGGCAAGCCCGCCGGGATGGGCCCCGCCGTCGAACGGCTGCTGGCCGCGCACGGCATCGCCGACGAGCCGTGGCGGCTGCTCTCGGTCGGCGACCTGTGG
>JAPLAT010000617.1 GCA_026393175.1 Pseudonocardiales bacterium | reverse complement strand
GGACCTGCGGACAAGGGACGGCATGTGGGTATCGTGAGACGTTCTTCCGAATCCGATGCGGCTCGCCCGGCGGGGTGGACGGCCGGTGGCGCCCCGCTCATGGGCTATCCACGCCTACCGGGGCGGCCACCGGTCACCGTGGAGCGGTGGACCGGCGCGGACGCCCGTGCCGCGGTCACGACCATCGGCACACACGCACACGACTTCCTCACCCTGCTCTACGTCGAGCGTGGCGAGGGACCGGTGCGGGTCGACGGACGGGACTGGCCACTCGAGGTCGGAGACGCTCTGGTCATCGCCCCGGGTGCGGTCATCGCCGCACCCGGCGTCGGCATCGCCCCCGACGCAGCGGCCTGGACGGTGTTCTTCCCGGCCGACGCCGTCGACCCCGCCGGGGCAGCGCCGCTCGTCTCCTGGCAGCCCCATCCCCTACTGGCGCCGTTCGTGGGCGCCCGCCGCGGCGGCGCACAACGGCTTCCGGTCGCACCGGAGCAGCAGGCCGCCTGGAGCGCCCAGCTGGGCGCACTTGCCGACGAGTGCGACCGCCGGCGCGACGGCTACGCCGAGGCCGTCCGCGCGCACCTCACCGTGCTGCTCGTGTGGCTGGGCCGCCTCGCCGCCGACGCCCCGGGCAGCCTCGTCCCCGACCCGCTCCTGGCGGGGGTCTTCGACGTGATCGAGCGTCGCTACGCCGACCCGGACCCTCCGATCGGGCTGCGCGAAGTGGCAGACGAGGTGGGGTTGACGACCGGGCACCTCGCGACCGTCGTCAAGCGGCGCACCGGCCGCACCGTCGGTCAGTGGATCAACGAGCGCCGGATGCGTGAGGCGCGGCGGCTGCTCGCCGACACCGACCTCACCGTCACCGTCGTCGCCCGGCGGGTCGGGTACCGCGACCCGGGGTACTTCGTGCGCCGTTTCCGCACCGAGCACGGAGTGCCGCCGCTCACCTGGCGGCGGGCCTGACCGGGCGGCCGATCCCGGGGTCTCAGCCCCGCGGCGTGGTGTGCGCCAGGACCTTGTGGTGACCGCGGCCAACGTCGTCGCGCGGGCTCACGTGCACGGCGACCCCGACCGGCTTAGGCAACCCCGTGCAGCAGCGTGTGCGCGGTCGCGGTCGCGATATCGTGTCAGGCCACGACGTCGAGGCCTGGATCGACCACCACATAGACCTCGGCGCGGACCCGATGCCCGGACCACCGCCGCCGCAGCTCCTCGACGACCAGGACACCGGGCACCCCGCGCACCGCCCGCTCGGCCGTGTCGACCGGCTCCGGGTCGACCCTGACAGTCAAATCGACCGACCCTCGGCGATGGGGTGTCGCGGGCCAGTCACGCCCCCACGCGACGCGCGCTGACCCGGGATACCACCTACCAACAGACGTCTGCGGCGAGTTTCAGCTGGCAGCTATACAGGAAGAAGCAGGTCAGCTCGGTGTACGACGGTGGGGTTACGGTTCAACTCCCCCCTCGGACACAGACCTAACCCCACGAGTGCGCGCTGATCTCGATCGCGGCGCGCACCGTGCGGAGTTCAGGTGCGTACGTCAACCGCAGGCCGAGCTGGCGGTGGACAGCTGCACGGTCGTCAGTAGCGGCTCGGCCGAGGACGGCGCGCACATCACCGAGCGCTTCAACCAGCTTGTGGATGTCAGCTTCGTTCATCGGGTCGTGCTGGGTTCGGGTGCGGTTACGAACTCGCGCGAGCGCGGCCGCCCGGTGCGCCTGCACCTCGGCGGTCCAGATCGCGACCAACGCAGGATCGGTACCGGCTTCCAGCGCGGCGCGGTATCGGGCGAGCTTCGCGTCGCACTCGGCGGCAACTCGTGCGGCGTCGTTGGCGGCGGGGTCTGACCTCGCATCGGGCTGGGAGCGCACCATCGCCGTCACCGTCCGCTCGATCTGGTCCGGCTCGAAGAGCCCGGCCAGCCATCCGTCCAGCGCGGGCAGGACGTCGTCCTCCGCGACATAGACGTTTCCTGGGTGTTCCACAGTGTTCGCCAGGAGTGGCGTCCACCAAGGTGGTGTGCGACCGGCTCGGTGACGGGCGAGGCGTCGTGTAGGGCGGCCACCGCGTGATCTTCTGGAACCTCTCACAGCCACAGAAGATGGATCACGCGATGACCGCACCGTCCAGTATCGAC
>JAPLAT010000140.1 GCA_026393175.1 Pseudonocardiales bacterium | reverse complement strand
CAGCACCGGCGGGCCGGGCGTCGCGCCGGTGGCCCGGGACCGGGGCGCCGCCCCGGCCACCCCGGCCGCCAGCGCGGCGAGCAGCAGCAGCCCCGCCCCGAGCAGTGCGCCCCCGGCCACCGGGAGCGGCCCCGGCGACAGGAACCCCGGGACCGACTCGAAACGGGCCTGGCTGCCCATGGCGGGCAGCCCGCCGCCGGCGAACCCGAGCGCCCCGCCGAGCACGGCGGCCAGCAGCGCGGCGGGCACCGCGGCCAGCGCGCGGGCGGCGACCCGCTCGCCGAAGGTGAGCCCGAGCGCGGACTCGACCTGCTGGGTGTCGCGGCCCGCGGCCTGCTGGCGGGCCAGCGCCTGCCCGACGACGAGCACCGCGCCCGCGGCGAGCACCACGGCGAACACCACCAGGCCGGTGGTGAGAACCCGCTCGGCGGTGCGCACCGCCGGGTCGACGTCGGTGGTCGGCAGCTCGACCCGCGGGGGCAGGTACATGTCGACGATCGAGGTGGGCGCCTGCGCCGCGGCCGCCTCGAACGCGGTGGCGAACGCCGGGCCGGCGCCCTCGCGCAGGCGGAGGAAGACCGGGTGGGCCGCGGCGCCCGCCTCGTGGGCGCGCGCGAAGGCCGGGCCGGCGAGGGTGTTCGACAGCGCCCCCGACCAGTACGTCATCCGGGCCAGGCCGACCACCCGCATCGTCACCGTCGCGCCGTCGGGCTCGCCGAACCCGACCGCGAACTGCGAGATCTCCTCCAGCGTGAGCAGCTTCAGGGTGACCGTGTCGCCGACCCGCAGCCCCGAGGCCTCGGCGAACGGCTCGCCGAGCAGCAGCTCGTCCGCGGCGTCGGGCGCGGGGAGCCTGCCCTCTAGCACGACGGGCTCGAGCAGGTCGGGCGGCCGGTCGTACCCGGCGCCGACGGAGACGTAGCGCAGCACCGGGCCCTCCACGCGGGCCACCCAGGAGCTCGTCGTCCACGCGGCCGTCACGCCGGGCAGCTCCGGCACCTGCGTCACCAGGTCGGGCTGGTCGGCGGGCACGAACACGCGGGCGTCGTCGAGGTGGGTCGCCGCGACCAGCCGCGGGTAGGCCGTGGCCGTGCGCTGCGCGACGGCGGCCGTGGCCAGCACCGCCCCGCCGACGAGCCCGAGCAACAGCCCGATCGCCAGCAGCGGGCGCCACCGCGCCCGCAGCTCCGCCCGGGCCACCACCACGACCGCGCGCACCGCTCAGGCCCCCCGCACCCCGGTCGGGACCCGGGCCGCGACGGCCCCCGGCGCGACCGGCCCCGACGCGACGGGCACCGACGCACTGACGACCGTGCCCGCACCGGGCTCGGAGTTCCAGCGCACCGACCCGCCGACGGCGCCCAGCCGGTCGGCCATGTTCTGCAGGCCGGTGCCGCGGCCCGCGGCCTCGGCGTCGAACCCGGGGCCGTCGTCGGCGACGGTGACGCCGAGCGCGCCGTCGCGGTGGGACAGCGTGAGCGTCACGGTGCTGCCCGGGGCGTGCTTGGCCGCGTTCTGCAGCGCCTCCAGGCAGCAGAAGTACACCGCCGCCTCCACCGGCTCGGGATGGCGGCCGACGGCGCCGTCCTCCACGACCTGCACGGTCAGCGGGCTGCGCGCGGCGGCGGCGCGCAGCGCGTCGGGCAGCCCGGCGTCGCGCAGCAGCGGCGGGTAGATGCCGTGGGCGAGGTCGCGCAGCGCGGTGATCGACTCGCGGACGCCGCGGTCGAGCTCATCGAGCAGGGCGACGTCGGCCGAGGCGCCGCCGTTGCCGGAGCCGTCCCTGATCCCGTCGCGGACCAGCCGCAGCCCGACGGCCAGCGCGACGAGGTGCTGCTGGGCGCCGTCGTGCAGGTCGCGCTCGATGCGGCGGCGCTCGGCGTCGGCCGTGCTGACCAGGCGGGCCCGGGATGCCTGGAGGTCGGCGTTGGCGCGGCGCAGGTCGGCGAGGGTCACCGACAGCGCCTCGTCGAGCAGCCGGTTGTGCAGGACGACGGCCAGCCGCGTCGCGACCTCGCCGAGCGCGCGCTCCTCGGCCCCCAGCACCGCGTCGCCATCCCCGGCCCGCTCGGCGACGAGCAGCGCCAGCACCCGCCCGCCGTGCACGGCGGGGGCGAGCCGGAGCTGGGTGTCCGGGTCGCGGCCGTCGAGCAGCCGGGGCAGCCACAGCCGCAGCCACCCCCGCCCGGCGACGCCGCTGCGGGCGAGCAGCGCGAGCTCGGCCTTGTCGAGCGGCTCGGGCACGGGCCCGGGCCGCTCGGGCACCGTGACCGTCCGGTGCAGCGCGTCGCCCTCGTGGCCGGGGGGCAGCGACCAGATCTCGACGCTGACCAGCCGGTGCTCGCGGCGCAGCGCCTCGGCGAGGCTGCGCAGCAGGTCCCCGACGTCGGTCCCGGTCCCGGCGGTCCCGTCGGCGAACGCGGCGAGCAGCTCGTCGGGCGAGCTCCAGGTCCCCTGCAGCGCGGCCCACACGGCGCGGATCGCGCGGCGGGCCAGCGGGCGGGTCAGCGCGGCCCCCGCGACGACGCCGACCACCAGCGGGCCGCCGAGCCCGCGCTCGGTGCCCACCGGCAGCCTGCCGAGGGCGAGCAGGACGACGAGCAGGCCACCGGCGGCGGCGACCCCGACCGCGGCGGCCGACGCGGAGCGCACCAGCACCGCGGTGCTCGCCCGGCGCGCCGCGGGCAC
>JAPLAT010000113.1 GCA_026393175.1 Pseudonocardiales bacterium | reverse complement strand
CGGCGGGCCCGGCGCGGGCGGCGGGGCCGGGGGCGGCGACTTCGTCGGGCGGCGGGCGGAGCTGGCGACGGTGCTGCAGCGCCTCGACGCGGCGGCGGGCGGTGGCGGGGGCGCGGTGGTGCTCGTCGGCGGCGAGGCGGGGATCGGCAAGACCCGGCTGGCCGAGGAGGTCGCGGCCGCCGCGCGGGACCGCGGCACGACCGTGGTGTGGAGCCGGTGCGCCGACGAGGCGGCCGCCCCCGCGCTGTGGCCGTGGACGCAGGTGCTGCGGGCGCTCGGCGTGCCCCCGCCACCGGTCACCGGCGCGGGCGGCTCGGACTCCGGGCGGGCGGAGCTGTTCGACCGGATCGCCGGGGCGCTGATGGCCGCCGCCGCGGACGACCCCCTGCTCGTGGTGCTCGACGACCTGCACGGCGCCGACCCGCTGTCGCTGCACCTGCTGCGCTTCCTCGTCGGCAGGCTCCCGGCGGCGCCGATCGTGCTGGTCGCGACGCTGCGCGAGTCGGCGGAGGAGCGCACCGACGCCCTGGTGCACACGCTGGCCGAGCTGGCCAGGGAGCGGGCGGTCACCCGCCTCGCGCTCGACGGGCTGCGGGACGAGGAGGTGCGGGAGCTGCTCGTCGGGCGGGGTCTGGAGGATCCCCGGCTGGCCGACGACCTGGGCAGGCGCACCGAGGGCAACCCGTTCTTCCTGGTGGAGCTCGTCGAGCTGATGCGCAGCGAGCGCGGTCGCGGCGCGCCGGACCTCCCGGCGTCCGTGCGCGACGTGCTGGAGCGGCGGCTGGGCCGGCTGCCCGCCGACACCCGCGGGCTGCTGACCCTGGCCGCCGTGATCGGCCGCGAGTTCCCGCTCGACGTCCTGGAGGCCGCCGCGCAGCTCGACCCCGAGCAGCTCGCCACGCTGCTCGAGCCGGCCGTCATCACCGGCGTCGTCGTGGAGCAGGGCTCCGGGTGGGTGTGGCGGTTCAGCCACGAGCTGGTCCGCGAGGCGATCGCGGCGAGCACGACCCGCATGCAGCGGGCCCGCCTGCACCGGCGGATCGCCGAGGCGCTGGAGGAGCTGCCCGGGCGCGACCGGCTGGACGCGCTGGCCCACCACTCCTACCTCGCCGGGCCGTTCATGGCCCCCGGGGCGGCACTGCGGTACGCGCTGGCCGCGGCCGACGCGGCCAGGGAACGCTTCGCCCACGTGACCGCCGCCGAGCACCTGACCAGGGCGGTCGAGCTGGTGGACGCCTCGGCCGACGGCGCGGGCGACGTCCACGCGCTGCTCGTCGCGCTCGGCCGGGACCGGCGGGCGGCGGGCGACCTCACCGGCGCCCAGGCGGCGCTGTCCCGGGCGATCGCGCTGGCGGTGCAGCTCGGCGACACCGACGGCGCCGCCGAGGCCGCGAGCGTCTTCGGCGGGGTGACGCTGTGGAACTGGCGGGCCTACGCCACGAGCGACCCCGCGGTCATCGCCCGCCTCGACGCGCTGCTCGCGGTCACCACCGCGCCGGCCCGCCGGGCCGAGCTGCTGGGGACCCTGGCGTGCGAGCTCTGCTACACCGAGCGGCGCCCGGAGGGCATGGCCGCGGCCCGCGAGGCGGCCGCGATCGCCCGCGAGCTCGGCGACGTCCCGCTGCTCGGGCGGGTGCTGAACAACGTCTACCTCGCCGGCTGGGTGCCGGGCGGCGAGGCCGAGCGGCGCGCCGTGCTGGACGAGTCGCTGGGCCTGGTCGGCGCGGGCCTCCCACCGCACACCGAGGCCGTGGCCCGGCTGCACCGCGGCGCGCTCGCGATGCGGTTCGGCGAGCTGGACGTCGCGCGCGCCGACCTGGCGCGGGCCGCGCAGCTCTCGACGGAGCTGGGCCTCGTCGAGCTGCGGGCCCAGGTCAGCTACCAGGAGGCGGGGCACGCCACGCTGCGCGGCGAGTGGGACCTCGCCGAGAAGCACGCCGACGAGGCGTACGCGCTGCAGCGGCACACCAGCCTGTGGGGGGCCCGGTGGTGCCGGATGGTGCAGCGGATGACCATCCGCCGCGGCCAGGGCAGGCTCGGCGAGGTCGTGGCGGAGCTGGTGGACGGCACGGTCGGCGAGTTCGCCGGCCTGCGGCCGCTCGCGCTGCTCGCGCTCGCCGAGCTGGGCGAGGAGGCCGAGGCCCGGCGGCTGCTGGCCCGCTCGCCGATGGAGCTGCCCGTGGACTGGAGCACCGACTTCCTCCTGTGCGCCTGGGGCGAGGTCGCCGCGGCCCTGGGCAGCCCCGACCCGGCCCGGCTGCGCCACGACCTGCGGGGACAGGTGGACGAGCTGGTCGTGGCCGGCACGGCGAACGCGTGCTGGGGCTCGGTGCAGGGCGTGCTCGGGCGGCTCGCCGCCCGGGCGGGCGATCCCGTCGCGGCCCGGGCGCACCTCGACGCCGCGGTGCGGGTGGACACGGCGCTCGGCGCCGTCCCGTGGGCCGAGCGGGCCCGGCGGTCCCTGGACGCCGTGACCTGAAGCCCTGACGTCCCGGCGTCCCGGACCGGCGCCGACCAGCGCCGACCAGCGCCGCCCCAGCGGGCCACCAGTCGTCTCCGGGCCGGCACCAGCGCCGCCCAAGGGCCGCGGCGCAGGGTCGTGGCACCACGGCGGCCCGCCCGGGCGCCACGGACCCCGGAGACCCCGATGACCCTCTCCCTGCCCCTGCTCCCGCTCGACGACCTCGCGACCCGCGTCGCCGGCCCGGTCCTGGCCGGGGACGACCCGCGCGTGCCCGCCGAGGTCGCGGCGTTCAACCTCACCCACACCCCCCGGCCCGCGGCCGTCGTCGGGGCCACCTGCACGGCCGACGTCGCCGCGGACGTCCGCTTCGCTGCCGACCGGGGCCGGTCGGTGTCCGTGCAGTCGACCGGCCACGGGCTGGTGTCCGACCTGGCCGGCAGCGTCCTGATCACGACGCGGCGGATGGCGGAGGTCACGGTCGACCCCGTGGCGCGCACCGCCCGGGTCGGGGCGGGCGTGCGCTGGGCCCAGGTGATCGAGGCGGCGGCCCCGTACGGGCTGGCGCCGCTCAACGGGTCGTCCAGCCACGTCGGCGTGGTCGGCTACACCCTCGGCGGCGGGCTCGGCCCGATGGCCCGGCGCTACGGGTTCGCGGCCGACCACGTCCGGTCGGTCCGGCTGGTCACCGCCGACGGCACGGTCCGCGACGTCGACGCGCAGAGCGATCCCGACCTGTTCTGGGCCCTGCGCGGCGGCAAGGGCAACTTCGGCGTCGTCACCGAGCTGGAGTTCGACCTGATGCCCGTCGCGCGGCTCTACGGCGGGGGGATCTTCTTCCCCGGTGCCGCGGCCGCCGAGCTGCTGCACACCTACCGCACCTGGGTCGACACGCTCCCGGAGGAGACGACGACCTCGATCGCCCTGCTGCGCCTGCCCCCGCTGCCTGCGCTGCCCGAGCCGCTGCGCGGCCAGTTCGTGGTGCACCTGCGCGTCGCCCACCTCGGGACGGCCGAGGAGGGGGCCGCGCTGCTGGCGCCGATGCGCGCCGTGGCGCCCCCGATCATGGACATGGTCGGCGAGATCCCCTACGCGGCCGTGGACTCCATCCACATGGACCCGACCGACCCGATGCCGACGTGGGAGCGCGGCGCGACGCTGCGCGAGCTGCCGGCCGCGGCCGTCGACGAGCTGCTCGCGATCGCCGGCCCCGGCGTCGAGGTACCGCTGATCATGGTCGAGCTCCGCCACCTCGGCGGCGCGGCCGGGCGCCCGGCGCGGGTGCCCAACGCCGTGGCCGGGCGCGACGCGGCGTTCACCCTGTTCGCGCTGGGCCCGATGGCCGGCCCGCTGGCCGAGACGATGCCGGCGATCACGCAGTCGGTGGTCGACCGGATGAGGCCCTGGGCCGGGCGCGGGCCGCTGCTCAACTTCCTGGGCGTCGCGGGCGCCGACCGCGTGGCCCGGATCTGGGACGACGCCGACCTGATGCGGCTGCTCGGGGTGAAGGAGCGGCTCGACCCGGGCGACGTCTTCCGGTGGGGACACGCCCTACTCGCCCGCCGCTGACCATGTGACACCGAGTCGTGACACGATCACGGGAGCACGGACGGCACCTCGTGCGTTGGAGAGGTATGCCGTTCGTGCTCCTGTACCTCGTGGTCGAGATCGTCGCGCTCGTCGCGCTCGGCTCGGTGATCGGGCTCGGCTGGACGCTGGTGGTCCTGCTGGCCGGTTCCCTGCTCGGGCTGTGGCTCGCCCGCCGCGAGGGGGTGCGCGCCGCGCAGGCACTGGCCGAGGCGGTCGGCAACCGCCGGGTGGCGCACGCGGAGATCACCGACGGGCTGCTGGTGGCCGTCGGCGGGGTGCTGCTGTTCCTCCCCGGGCTGGTCACCGACCTGGCCGGGCTGCTGCTGGTGCTGCCGCCCACCCGGGCGCTGGCGCGCAGGCGACTGGTGCGCGCCGCCGAGGAGCGCTCCCCCGGGCTGCGCACGGCGCGGATCCGCTCCGAGGGCCCGATCGTGGACGGCACCGTCGTCGACGAGCCGGACACCCGTCCGGGGCCGAGCGTGATCGAGGGCGCCGTCATCGAGGGCACGGTCGTCGAGGGTGTCGTGATCGACCCGCAGGACCGCAGGGCGGGCTGAGCCCCGCCGGATCAGGGACCCCCCGATCAGGGGACCCGGCCGCTCCACTCGGGCTCGACGGCGGCCCACTCCCGCTCCCAGCGCTCGCTCTCCCGGTCCTCCAGGCGGCGGCGGGCGACCGTGCCGGCGGACGCGACGAGCGTCCACCCGACGATGACGGTGCCGATCCCGGCGAGCGCCCCGTCGGCCTCGGACGGGGTCGAGGCGACCGGCGCCGTGCCGGGCACCTCCACGAGCACCTCGCTCGCGGGCCGGCCGGCGTGGGCGTCCAGCTGCGCCTGCACGACGGTCCCGACCCCGACGGCGGCCGCCACGACGGCGAGCACGCCCAGCAGCTGCGCCCACGCCAGCGCCCGTCGCGGACCGGCGGTGGGGCGGCGCAGAGGGAGATCCACGTCCGGTCTATACCCGGGGGGCCCGCCGGCGTTACACCCCCAAGGACCACGTGGTCGTGCAGCGCACGGTGATCCGCACCGGCTCGGGCTCCAGGCCGAGGTCGCGCACGTCGGGGACGTCGGCCGACTCCGCCGCGGCCATGCGGAACATCCGCGGCGCGCCGTGGTCGGGCTCGGCGACCTCGGAGAGCCTGCGCAGCGGGCCGAGCCGCCCGCCGAGGGCGGCGGCGTAGCCCAGCGCGCGGTCCCGGGCGTCCGTGACGGCCCGGGCCTGCGCCTCGCGCCGGGCGGCCGCCGGGTCGGCGAGCACCCACCGCGGCCCGGACAGCGACGTGGGCTCGGCCGCGATCAGCCCGGAGAGCAGCGAC
Organism: Pseudonocardiales bacterium; assembly: GCA_026393175.1. Classification (GTDB taxonomy): domain Bacteria; phylum Actinomycetota; class Actinomycetes; order Mycobacteriales; family Pseudonocardiaceae; genus Pseudonocardia. The sequence goes on along the minus strand of JAPLAT010000113.1, from coordinate 3,926 downwards.
TCCAGCACCGCCGGGTCCGTGACGAGCAGCGCGACGTCCTCCCCGGCGCGGCACCCGACGACCTTCTCCTTGCGCCACTCGTTGTGCACCCACAGCCGCCGGTGCCGCACCTCCACGCCGTCCCCGGCGAGCGGCGCGGCGGCGACCCGCGCGCCCAGCTCGGCGACCGCGGCCGAGCGCGTGCGGGCCGTGACGCTGAACCCGACGTCGAGCTCCGCGCGGTCGCCCGGCTGCTCGAACCAGCCCGTGCCCTCGGTGACGATCTCCGGTGCGTCCACCCGCCCAGCCTCCCAGATCGCGGCCTATCCGGGACTCTCGCGATCGCCCTAGACGGCGCTAGCGATTGCGATGGAGCGGCCCGGGGTAGACAGCGCCGTGCCCGGCCCGATCACGAGCCTGCGCCGGCTCGTGCGATCCGGCCGCTCCGACGCCCCCGGCGACGTCGTCGACGTGCTGGGCCGCATCGGCCTGCTCGGGTACGGGCTGGTGCACGTCCTCGTCGCCTGGCTCGGCCTGCTGCTCGCGTTCGGGGTGCCCGAGGCACCCGCCGATGCGGGCGGCGCCGTCGGCACGGTCGCCCGGACCACCGGCGGGCTGCTCGTGCTGGCCCTGACCGCCGTCGGCCTCGCCGCGTTCGCGCTCTGGCAGCTCAGCGCCGCGGCCCTCGGGTTCCGGTGGGTACACGGCGGCGAGCGGGTGCGCAAGCGGGTCGGCGCCGTCGCCAAGGCGATCGCGACGGGCGGGCTCGCCGCGCTCGTCGTCGGGTTCCTGAGCGGGGTACGGGGGAGCGGCGGGGACACGTCGGTCCGCCAGGTCGCGGGCGTGGTCCTGTCCCTGCCCGGCGGGCGCATGCTGCTCGCGGCGGGCGCGGCGACCGTCGTGGGGATCGCGGTGAGCATGGTCTACACGGGCGTGCGCCGCACGTTCCTCGGCGACCTGGACCTGCGCCGGGTGCGGCCCGCGACGCGCTGGCTGATCGCCGCGCTGGGCGTGTGGGGGCACCTCGCGCGGGCGCTGGCGTTCGGCGTGGTGGGCGTGCTGGCCGGGGTGGCCGCGGTGGCGGGGGACGCCGAGCGCGCCGGGGGCCTCGACGCGGCGCTGCGCGCGGTGGCCGGGGTGCCGCCCGGGGCGGTGCTGCTCGTGGCCGTCGCGGGCGGGTTCGCCGCCTTCGGGGTGTTCTGCGCGGCCGACGCCGCCACCCGTCGTGCCTGATATCCGGCACTCTCGCGCCGCGCCTAGAGAGCCGTAGAGGAACCGATCGACGACACGCCATCGCGCTCGCTAGCGATGTCTACGGAATCGGCGAGACCGGCGGATACCGTCCGATGCGTGGACCCCGTGCGCAACCCGTTCGCCCCCGGCGCCGGCCAGCGCCCGCCCGAGCTGGCGGGCCGCGACCGCGAGCTCGACGCGTTCGAGATCGTCCTGGAACGGGTCGCGCGGGGGCGCCCCGAGCGCAGCCTCGTGCTCACCGGGCTGCGCGGCGTCGGCAAGACCGTGCTGCTCGGCGAGCTGCGGTCGATGGCCGTGCGCGCCGGCTGGGGCGCCGGGAAGATCGAGGCGCGGCCGGAGGCCGACCTGCGCCGCCCGCTGTCCGCCGCCCTGCACCGGGCCGTCCGCGACCTCGCCGTGCGCCACCCCGACGGCGACCGGGTCGCCGAGGTGCTCGGCGTGCTCAAGGCGTTCGCGCTGCGCTCGGCCCCGGCCGACGCCAAGCTGCGCGACCGCTGGCAGCCCGGCATCGACGTGCCCGTCCGCCAGGGCAAGGCCGACTCCGGCGACATCGAGATCGACCTGGTCGAGCTGTTCACCGAGGTCGCGACGCTGGCCGCGGACCTGGAGACCGGCGTCGCCCTGCTCATCGACGAGATGCAGGACCTGCGCCCCGACGACGTGTCGGCGCTGTGCGCGGCCTGCCACGAGCTGTCGCAGTCCCGCGCGCCGCTCGTCGTCGTCGGGGCGGGGCTGCCGCACCTGCCCGCGGTGCTCTCGGCGTCGAAGTCCTACTCGGAGCGGCTGTTCCGCTACTCCCGGATCGGGCAGCTCGACCGCAAGGACGCCGACTTCGCGCTGCTCGCCCCGGCCGAGCGGGAGGACGCCACGTTCGACACGGCGGCCCTCGACATGCTCTACGAGCGCTCCGGCGGCTACCCCTACTTCGTGCAGGCCTACGGCAAGGCCGCCTGGGACGCCGCGCCGCGGGACCCGATCGGCGCGACCGACGTCGTGGTCGCCGCGCCCGAGGCGGAGGCCGAGCTCGCCGTCGGGTTCTTCGGCTCCCGCTTCGAGCGGGCCACCCCGGCCGAGCGGGAGTACCTGCGCGCGATGGCCGAGCTCACCGACGGCCGCGACGAGCCCGTGCCGACCGCCGGGATCGCCGAGCACCTGGGCCGGCGCGCGTCCTCGCTCTCCCCGGCCCGCGACAGCCTGCTCAAGAAGGGCCTGGTGTTCTCCGCCCAGCGCGGCCAGATCGCCTTCACCGTGCCGCACTTCGGCCGCTACCTGCTGGCCCAGGCCTGACCCGTTCGACCGTTCGAGTGAAAAGGTGCTCCCGCGTCCCGGCCCGCTAACGAACGGGACCGCTGGAGCGAACTCCAGGACAGCCTCGCGGTGCTGTCGGACCCCCGACCTGGCAGCACCGCGGGGCTTTCCTCGTCCCGGGGGATCACCGCGCCTTCACGCAGGCCCGGCCGCTGCGGGCGCCCGGAGCCCGGTCGGGGGCAGGCCGTAGCATCACGGCGGTGCAGGACCCCAAGCTCGAGATCCAGATGCTGCACGACCGCGTGATGGTGCGGGACGCCGAGGGTACGGGCGAGCGTCGCAGCACCGCCGGGATCGTCATCCCGGCAACCGCGACGGTCGCCAGACGTCTGGTCTGGGGAGAGGTCTTCGGGGTCGGGCACCACGTCCGCACGGTCAAGGTGGGGGACCGCGTGCTGTTCGCCCGTGACGAGCAGTTCGAGGTGGAGGTACAGGGAGTGACGTACCTCGTCATGCGTGAGCGTGAACTGCACGCCGTAGCCGCCGAGCGGACCGAACACGGTACGGGTCTGTATCTGTGAGTCGGCCGGGGCGAGCCCCCGGTCACTGTGTGGAGGGGAAGACGGCTTCATGCCCGAGCGGCAGTCCTCGACCGGCGAGGAGACGGCCCGTCCGGCCACGGACGGCGTGAACGGACCGGCGGACACAGCTTCCGACGGCGCGGGGGGCGCCACCCCGAACGGGCACGGCCCGAACGGGGCCGGGGCGCCCGGGAACGGGTCGCACGGGAACGGGACGCACGACGGCGGGGCCACGGGCACCGCGGCCGCGCCCGCCCCGGCGGGAACGCCCGTCGCCGAGCAGGTCGCCGAGCAGGTCGCCGCCGAGCCGGGGGCCGCCGAGCCCGGCTCGTCCGACCCGGGGGCCACCCGCCCCGCCGCGGACGACCCCGTCGTCACCGGATCGACCGCCGCCCCGCCGCCCGTCTCCGGGGTGTCGCTGTTCGAGCCGCCCGCGCGCCTCGTCGCCGAGTCCCCGGCACCCGCCGCCGCCGCGGACGGGTCCGCCGGGCCCGGCACCCCGCCCGCGGACCGGACCGGCGCGGACCCCGCCCCGGGCACGTCCGCCGGCGCCGCGGGCAGCCCCGACCCGGCCACCGACGCCGTCCCGCCGTCCGCCTCGCCGCGGCAGGCGTCCGCGCCCGGGCAGATCCCGGCGTCGGGCCAGGCCCCGTCGTCGGGGCAGGCTCCGGCGTCGGGGCAGGCTCCGGCGTCGGGGCAGTCCCCGGCGTCTGCACAGGCCACCTCCGCGGGCCGGTCCCCGGCGTCCGGCGAGGCCACCCCCGCCGACCGGTCCCCGACGGCCGCGCACGCCGCTCACGCGGGCCAGGCCCCGTCCTCCGGGCAGGCGCCCCCGTCCGGGCAGGCGTCGTCCGGGCAGGCGTC
>JAPLAT010000391.1 GCA_026393175.1 Pseudonocardiales bacterium | reverse complement strand
CCGAGGATCACTTCGTCTGTCGCGATGCCGACGCCGATGTCGAGGAACTCGAGCGACGCGTTCGTCCGTGAATCCCAGCGCTGACGCATCACCGGCATGCGCGAGGTCAGGTACAGCGCGCACCGGACGGCCCGCTCGGCGGTGTCGGCGGGCTCGGCGGCGGTGGGCGCGGGCGGGCCGTCGAGGACGAGGCGCCCGACGGCGCCGGGCGCGGACCGGGCCCAGCCGGCGAGCGCGCCGGCCCCGTCGCCCTTGCCGACGGCGGAGAGCTGCGGCACGCCCAGGCGCACCCGCAGCTGCTCGACGTCGGACGCGGCGGCGGCGCTGCCGTAGGCGGTGGGCACGCCCGGCGGGGTCAGCGTGCAGGACTGGACGACGGAGCGGGCCTGCTCCAGCAGCCGGGCGAGGTCGCCCTCCGCCGTCGCGGCCGGGTCGGCGTCGACGAGCGCGGCGCGGGCGTCGGGCGGGGCGCAGTCCAGCAGGTCCGCCCCGGTGCCGCGGCGGTCCATCCCGACCACGGTGAACCGCTCCAGGACGGCGGGGGACAGGCTCCCCGCGAGCGTGACGGCGTGCGCGGCCGAGCCTCCCGCCGCAGTGTCGCCCAGCAGCAGGAGCGGGGGCCGGTCGAGCGGGGCCCCGGTCGGGCCCACGCGGACGACGTCGAGCAGGAAGCCGCCGAGCTGCGGCCGGGCCAGGTCGACGGGCACCGGCAGCTCGGCGCACTCGACCCGCAGGCCCGGCGGGACCGTGATCCCGGCGCGCGGTCCCGCCGTGGCGGTGCAGTCGGCGAAGCGCAGCGTCGGGTCCTGCGGCTGCAGCGGCGGGACGACGCCCGCGGGGGTGTCGCCCGGCGGGGCCGGGACGGGCGGCTGCTCCATCCCCCGCACCGCGACCGGGGGGCGCTGCGACGGGCCGACCGTGCAGCCCGCCAGCACCGTCGCCGCCAGCACGGCCGCCACCACCGCCGCCCGGGATCGCACCGGCGCAGCCTTCCGCAGCGCCGGTGAGACCGCCGTGAGCACGGCCGGGCGGCTCAGGCGACCCGCGGTCCCGAGACGGGCTGCTCCAGCTCCAGCCGGACGGCCACCGGCAGGGCGGCCAGCCCCAGCGCCTCGCGGGCCGGGGCCAGCACCTGGGTGTCGAGCAGGTCGAGCACGTCGCGGACGTCCGCCTCGTCGGCCAGCCACACCGACAGCCGCATCGCGGGGGCGTCGTCGGAGCCCACGAGCCGCGCCCGGGCCCGGCCCACGCCCGGCAGGGCGGCGGCCTGCGCGGCGAGCGCGTCGGCCGAGGCGGCGGAGCTGACCGTGATGGCCGTGCCGGGGCCGCGGTCCAGGACGAGGTCCGGGCGGCGCTCGGGGCGCAGCGACCGGGCCGTCCAGGTCAGGCCCAGGACGAGCAGCAGCACGCCGGCGACGATCGCCGCAGCGCGCGCGATGAGCGGCTGGGCGCGCATCGCGTCCACGACGACGGGGTCGAGCAGCGGGCGACCCGCCCGCTCGGCGCCGAACACGCCGAAGCCCAGCAGCGCGACGAGCACGCCGACGGCGAGCACGACGAGCCCGACGATCACCAGCAGCGAGCGGTCGCCACCGGCCGAGCGGGCGACGGCCGAGCGGGAGCGGCGGCGCAGCACGGCCTCCGGCGGCGCCGGGGCGGCGGGAGGCGTCCCGTCGCCGTCCCGCCGGGCCCCGTCCATCGGGCCCTTCTCCATCTGCACGGTCATCGCGGACCCTTCCTCTGCTGCACGGTCACGGACACGCGGGGCCTGCGGGCCAGCGGCAGCTCGTCGAGCAGCGCCGACACGGTGCCGTCGACCTCGCTGCGCAGCTCGGGCCCGGCGTCGTTCCACCCCTGGGCGCCGACGGAGACCCGGCGCTTCGACGCGGTGACCGACGCGGCGGCGACGCCGTCCGCGGCGCGGACGCGGCGCCCGACCAGCCGGGCGAGCACGCGCGGCGACGTCGTCACGGTGACGTCGGGGGTGGGCGAGGAGAAGTGGATGTCGTGGCGGCGGGCGGTCAGCCCGAGCAGCACGAGCAGTAGCCCGACCACCGCGACGCCGACGGCGATGCCGGGCACCGGCTGGTCGGCCCAGGTCAGGGTCTCCACGGTGGTGCGCCAGTCCGGCCAGGGCACGAGCAGACCGGCGGTGGCCGGCGTCCGCACCCACGCGGCGACGACCTCGATGACGAGCAGCGCGCCCGCCGCGGCCAGCGCGAGGCCGAGCAGCGGGGCGAGCACGCGGAGCAGGACGCGCATGGCGCTCCTCCTACTGGACTCGGGGGCCCGCGGCGGTGCCGTCGTCGGCACCCCGCAGCCCGGAGACGGTGACGGCGAGGTTGCGGACCCGCCTGCCGGCGATCCGCTCCAGCTCGCCGGCCACCCGGGATCGCACGGCGTCGACGGTGCGCCGCACCGGCGCCGGGTACTGCAGGGTCAGCTCCAGGGCGACGTCCACGACCCCGTCCGGGCCGTCGGTGACCTTCGCCCCCGCCCCGGCGGTGCCGATGTCGATGCCCGCGACCCGGCGCTCGTGGCGCAGCGTGCCCGGGGTGCCGTCGGCGGCGTGCTCGACGATCTTGCGGAGCACGGTCGGCGCGATGTCGAGGCGGCCGCGCGCGGCAGGATCGGAGCCGCCGGTGTCGCTCACCGGTCCCGCCCCCGCCCGAGCAGGGCGTTGAGGTCGAGCTCGCCGTCGAGGACGCGGCCGACGACGAAGCCGATAGCGCCGACGACGAGGGCGAGGAAGAAGGCGCCGAGTCCGCCGATGGCGGCGGCGGCGCCGAGGACGAGTCCGGCCAGCAGACCGGTGTGCGTGGCGTTCATGTGCAACTCCTGGGAGTGGGCTACTCGACGCGGCGGGCGCGGTGCGAGCGCAGCGTGCGGATCAGCGCGACCGCCACCCGGACGGGCAGCGGCAGGGGCGTGACGATCTCCACGGGCGCGTCGTACCGCGGGTCGTCTGCGTCGTCGCCCGGGTCGTCGCCGGTGGGCGGACGCCCGGCGGGGCCGGCCCGGAAGCGGGCCAGTCCCGCCACGAAGGCGTCCGGGTCGCCCCCGCGGTCGGGATGGTGCTCGCGGACGAACGCGCGGTAGGCCGCGCGTTCCTCCGGGCTCATCCCGGGTCCGGGGGGCGGGGCGGTCACGGCCCGGTGGCCGGTCGGGGCGTGGGCGGCGAGGTCGGTGCGACCGTCGCCCGCGGGACCGGCCGGGGATCGGTCGTGTCCTGGGCGGGCAGTTCGCCCTCGGCGGCCTGCGGGCCGACCTCGGCCGCCGGCACGTCCACGTCGGAGACGGTGACGTCGACGGCCGCGACCGGGTGCCCGGCGGCGGCGCACAGGGCGGCCACCTCGCGGCGCAGGCTGCGGACCACCGCCGGGATGGGGCTCTGCAGGTGCAGCACGACCGCGATCTCGACGGGCTCGTCGCCCTGCCCGATCCGCACGCCGACCAGCCTGCGACCGGGCAGGTACGTGGCCACCGCGCCGAAGACGCCCCCGTCGAGCCGGGCGACCGCCGGGTGCGCGGCCACGGCGGCGGCCACGCTCCGGGCGAGCGCGTCGGGGTCGGCGGGGTGCGTCATGGTGGCGGTGGTGCTCACTCGACGCGCGAGGGCTGCGTCGGGGCGACGTCCTCGGCGCCGTTGTCCTCGCTCGGCAGGTGGATGTCGTTGACCGCGATGTTGACCTCGATGACCTCGAGGCCGGTCATCCGCTCCACGGCGGTGATGACGTTGCGGCGCACGGCGCGGGCCAGCTCGACGATGGACGCGCCGTACTCGACGACGAGGTCGAGGTCGACGGCGGCCTGCTTCTCGCCGACCTCCACCTGCACGCCCGCGATGTTCGAGGCGCCGGTGCCGCCGCCGGGGATCCGCTCGCGGATCGCGCCGAAGGCGCGGGACACGCCGCCGCCCATCGAGTGCACGCCGGAGATCTCGCGCGCCGCGATGCCGGCGATCTTCTGGACGACGGACGCGGCGATCGTGGTCTTGCCCTGCGTCGTGTCGTCGGCCAGCCGGGCCGGGGTGTTGGCCGTGGCGGAGGGGGTCGTCGTGGGGGTGCTCATCTGCGCTCCTCGTGCTTCGGTGGATCGTCGCTGACAACGGTGGGATGCGGCTACCCGGCCCCGCCTCCCGCTAAGTCACCCGATCGGTCTAGTGTCCGGCCCGATGATCGCCGGTCCGGCGGTAGCGCAGCAGCAGTGAACCGTCATCCTCCAGCGCCCCGACCAGCGACATCGCCCGCACCGGGGTGCCGGCGGGCCCGGTGGCGATCCGCCCGGCGTCGCCGGCGGCCAGCAGCGGGGCCACCGTCAGGCACAGCTCGTCGACCGCGTCCGCGGCCACGAACGCCCCGAACAGCGACGGCCCGCCCTCGCAGAGCACGCGGTGCAGCCCGCGGCGGCCCAGCTCGGCGAGCAGCGTCGCGGGTTCCAGGTCGTCGAGCACGGCCACGTCGGCGCCGGCGGCCGCGAGCCGGTCGCGCCGCTCCGCCGGGGCCCGCGCCGTGGTGAGGACGAGCGGAGGGACGTGCGTGTCGGTGAACAGGGAGGCGCCGGGGTCGAGGTCGGCCGAGCCGGTGACCACGGCGATCGGGGGCGGGGTGTCCTTGCCGCGGGTGGGCCTGCGGGCCCCGCGGTAGTCCTCGGCCCGGGCCGTGCCCGCCCCGACGAGCACCACGTCGCAGTGCTCGCGCAGCAGGCCGAACACGCGGCGGTCGCCGTCGGAGCCCAGGCCGCCGGAGCGCCCGTCGACCGACACGGCGCCGTCGGCGCTGGCGACGAAGTTGACCCGCACGTAGGGCCGGCCGGGGTCGGGATGGGCGTAGTGCGCGGCGAGGGCGGCGTCGTCGACGGCGGCGGGGCCGGTGTCGTCGTCCCGGTCGGTGTCGTCCCGGTGGGTGTCGTCCCGGGCGGCGGGGTCCCGGTCGGCGGGCAGCAGGCGGTGCACGGCGTGATCCCAGCACGGGCGGGCGCCGCGCGCCCGCCGCGACCCGTTCGATGGCCGGCACCCGCCGCTGGTCGCGCAGCGTCACGGTGTTCCCGTGCCGGACGGGACGTTGTGTCACCATGGCGGCCGCCGTACGGCACGACGACCGAGGAGCGCCCCCATGTCCCCAGCGGAGGCCGGTCCGCACCCCCTCCTCGACCACGCGGGTGCGTGGACCGAGGAGGCGTACCTCGCGCTGCCCGGTGACCGGCGCGTCGAGCTCGTCGACGGCAGCCTGCTGGTCGCGCCGAGCACCGACGAGGCGCACGACCGCGCCGTCGCGGCGGTCCGCGCGGCGGTGGCCGCGGCGCTGCCCGAGGGGCTGGAGGTCACCGGCCCGGTCGCCCTGCGGCTCTCACCGGGGCGGATCCTGGTCCCCGACCTGGTGGTGGCGGCCCGGCGCGGAGCCGCCGAGGAGCCCGGCGGGGTCCGCGACAGCGGCGTCGCGTTGGTGGTGATCGACGTCGTCGGGTCCGGGAACGGGGTCGCCGACCGCTGGTTCAAGCCCCAGCTCTACGCCGGCAGCCGCATCCCCTACGCGCTGCTCATCGACCGCGACGAGCCCTTCGCCATCGGCAGCATGCTCATCGGCGGGCGCTACCACGAGTACGCCCACGCCGGCGCGCACGGCGTCCTGCGGCTCGAGGAGCCCTTCGCGCTGGAGCTGGACCTGTCCTCGCTCGCCGCCGCCGCGCCGGTGACGTCGCCCGGGGACGCCGCGGGCCCGGCCGAGCCTGCCGACACCGCGGACATGGACGAATCCGTGGACGCCGGCCCGGGCGACGCCGGTGCCGACGACCCCGCCGGTGACCACGTGGACGGCCACGGCGAGTACGTGGCCGACCACGGCGGCGGCGACGACCGCGGGGCCGGCCACGGCGACGGCGAGGACGCGGCCGACGGGGACGTGCCCGACCGCGTGCCCGCCGACCGGGACGTCTCGCCCTGACGGCGCCGGGCCCGGGCGCCGTCAGGGCGAGCCCGGCGGGCGGCGCGCGCCCCACGCCCTAGGGTGATCGGCATGTCCCGCTCCGTCCGCGACGCGCTGCGCGTGCCCGCCGCCGCCGATCCCTCCGCGATCGACCCCCGCGGGCGCCCGGTCGGCCCCCGGGACAAGGCGGCCGCGGCGACCGCGCTCGCCGACCTGGCGAGCACGCTCGACGCCCGCCAGGAGGCGCTCTACGCCGAGGCCGCGGGCGGCGGGTCCCGGTCGCTGCTGCTGGTGCTGCAGGGCATGGACACCTCCGGCAAGGGCGGGGTCATCCAGCACGTCGCGGGCCTGGTCAACCCGCAGGGGCTGAGCATCGCCTCGTTCAAGCGGCCCACCCCCGAGGAGCGCGCCCGGCACTTCCTGTGGCGGGTGCGGCCGAAGGTGCCCGCCCCGGGCCGGATCGGGATCTTCGACCGTTCGCACTACGAGGACGTGCTCATCGCGCGGGTCGACGCGCTGGTGCCCGAGGACGTGTGGCGGGGCCGGTACGCCGAGATCGTCGCGTTCGAGGAGGAACTCGTGGCCGCCGGCACGACGATCGTCAAGTGCATGCTGCACATCTCGCCCGCGGAGCAGGCCGAGCGGCTGCTGGCCCGCCTCGACGACCCGGCCAAGCGCTGGAAGTACAACCCGGGCGACCTCGACGCGCGCGCGAGCTGGCCCGCCTACCAGCAGGCCTACGGGGACGCCCTGCGGCACACCGACTCCGACGCCGCGCCCTGGTACGTGATCCCGTCCGACCGCAAGTGGTACCGCAACTGGGCGGTCGCCGCGCTGCTCGCCGAGACGCTCGCGGAGATGGACCCGCAGTTCCCGGCCACCGACCTCGACGTCGAGGCCGAGCGGGCGAAGGTCCTCGCGAGCGTGGTCGGATGAGGCGCCCGGCCCGCCCCCTGCTCGCCGCGGCCGCGCCGGTCATCGCGCTCGCCCTCGCGCTGACCGGCTGCGGCACCGCCGCGCCCGCGCCGGCTCCCGCGCCCTCGGCGGCCCCCGTCCCGTCGGCCCCGTCGCCGACCGGGCCGTCGGCCGCGCCCGCCGCCACCCCGGACGAGGCGGTGTGCGCGGAGTACCGCACCGACGACTCGGTCCTGCGCCGCACGGTGCAGGCCATGCAGCGGATGCCGGTGCTGCCCGCCGGGGTGAACCTCGTGCTGCTCAACGTGCGGATGGTCGCCGGGACCCCGGGCGTGCAGGACCCGGAGCTGGCCGCCGCCCAGGCCGAGCTGGTCGCCGCCATCGACGACCTGGACGTCCAGGGCCGCGAGGGGATCGGCCCCGACGGCAACGCCGTCAGCGACGCGGTGCAGTTCGACACCGAGCGCATCCTCGCCGCCCTGACCGAGATCGAGCGGGTCTGCGGCAACGTCTGACCGGGGCCCGGGCCGTCAGCCGATCAGCGAGCGGCCGATGATCTCCTTCATGATCTCGTTCGTCCCGCCGTAGATCGCCTGCACGCGGGAGTCGACGAAGGCCTTGGCGATCGGGTACTCCAGCATGTAGCCGTAGCCGCCGTGCAGCTGCACGCAGCGGTCGACGACGCGCTTGAGCACGTCCGAGGCCCACCACTTGGCCTTCGCGGCGTCGGCGATCGACAGCTCGCCCTCGACGTGCTGGCGGATGCACCGGTCGACGAAGACCTGGGTGACGGTCACCTCGGTGTCCATCTCCGCCAGCTCGAAGCGGGTGTTCTGGAACGAGCTGACCGGCTTGCCGAAGGCCTTGCGCTCCTTGACGTAGGCCAACGTGAGCTCCAGCGCGGCGGCCGCGCCGGCGATGCTGCCGACGGCGATGGAGAGCCGCTCCTGGGCGAGGTTCTGCATCAGGTAGATGAACCCCTGCCCCTCCTCGCCGAGCAGGTTCTCCGCCGGGACCCGCACGTCGGTGAACGACAGCTCCGCGGTGTCCTGGGCCTTCATGCCGACCTTGGCCAGGTTGCGGCCGCGCTCGAAGCCCGGCATCCCGCGCTCGACGGCGAGCAGGCTGAACCCGCGCGCGCCGGCGTCGGGATCGGTCTTCGCGACCACGAGCACCAGGTCGGACAGGATGCCGTTGGTGATGAACGTCTTGGACCCGTTGAGCAGCCAGCTCCCGTCGTCCTGCTTGCGGGCGGTGGTCTGGATGCCTTGGAGGTCCGAGCCGGTGCCGGGCTCGGTCATCGCGATGGCGGTGATGGTCTCGCCCGAGCAGAAGCCCGGCAGCCACCGCTTCTTCTGCTCCGGGGTGGCCAGGCGCAGCAGGTAGGGCGCGACGACGTCGTTCTGCAGCGGGAAGCCCAGCCCGGACGTGCCGGCGCGGGAGATCTCCTCAGTGACGATGCAGTTGTAGCGGAAGTCGTCCACCCCGCCGCCGCCGAACTCCTCGGGCACGTCGGTGCCGAGCAGGCCCGCCGCGCCCGCCGCCGTCCAGACCGCGCGGTCCACGTGCCCGTCGGACTCCCAGCGGTCGTGGTGGGGGAGGACCTCCTTGGCGAGGAAGGTGCGGACGGTGTCGCGGAACGCGTCGTGGTCGGCGTCGAAGATGTCGCGCTGCATGCCCGGCAGTCTCACATACCCGCCGGTAACCGGAAATGGTTCGGCGGTGCCACCACCGGCCCGACCGGGCCCGGTAGGTTGCGGCGGTGAAGGTGGGCCCGGTGACGGTGGACGTCGGAGCGCTGGCCGGCAACGTCCTGGACAAGGCGCTGCACGGGGGCGTCGCCGACCTGACCCGGATGCCCCGCGAGGCCGTCGTAGGCTCGCCCGACGCGATCCTCTACCGCTACGCGCCCGCCCCCGACGTCCCCGTACTCGACGCGCCCCCGGTGCTGCTGATCCCGCCCCTCGGCGCCCCCGACTTCGCCTACGACCTGCGGCGGGGCTGCTCGCTGGTGCAGCACCTCGTCGGCTCCGGGCGGACCGTCCTGCTCGTCGACTACGGCCCCAAGACCTTCGCCGACCGCCGCCTGGGCATGGAGCACTGGGTGGACGGCATCGTGCCCCGCGCCGTGCGCGACGCGAGCCGGGTCACCGGCGCGGCGGGCGTCGACCTGGTGGCGTGGTCGCTGGGCGGGATCTTCAGCCTGCTCACCGCCGCCGCGCACCCCGACCTGCCGGTGCGCTCGCTGACGGTGATCGGCAGCCCCGTCGACATCGCCGCCGTGCCGCTCGTGGCCCCGCTGCGCCCGCTCGCGGCCGTCACCGGCGGGCACGGCCTGTCGGCGGTCTACCAGGCGATCGGGAGCTTCCCGGCGCCGCTGGTCAGCTGGGCGTTCCAGCTGTCGTCGGTGGACAAGCTCGTCACCAAGCCGCTCACGGTGCTCTCCCGGCTCGACGACCGCGACTGCCTCGCCCAGCTCGAGGCCGTCGACCACCTCATGCGCAACATGCACGGGTACCCGGGCCGGGTCTTCGGGCAGATCTACCACCTGCTGCTGCGCAGCAACGACCTCGCGGGCGGCACGCTCGACCTGGCCGGGCGGCGCATCGCGCTCGCCGACGTCACCGTGCCGGTGCTGGTCGTCGGCGGCCGCGACGACGTGATCGCCCCGCTGCCCGCCGTCCGCCGCCTCGTCGACCTGCTCACCGGCTCGCCCGAGGTCCGCTTCGAGAGCGCCCCGGGCGGGCACCTGGGCGTGCTCACCGGCCGCCGGGCCCGCACCACCACGTGGTCCTACCTCGACGACTTCCTCGACTCCCGCGCCTGACCGGCGCGGATGCGGGTACTACTGGACCGTGCGCCACGTCGAGAACCTCGCCACCGCGAAGCCCTGGTCCGTGATCGGGCTGGGGACCTGGCAGTTCGGCTCCCGGGAGTGGGGTTACGGCCACGACTACGCCGACCGGGAGGCCGCGCGGATCGTCGCGCGGGCCCGGGAGCTGGGCGTCACCGTGTTCGACACCGCCGAGGTCTACGGCTTCGGGCGCAGCGAGCGGATCCTGGGCGAGGCCCTGCGGCGCAGCGGCGGCACGGACGACGTCGTCGTCGCCACCAAGCTGTTCCCGGTGCTGCCGACGGCGGGGGTCGTGCAGCAGCGCGGCGTCGCGAGCGCGCAGCGGCTCGGGGTGCAGCGCCTCGACCTCTACCAGGTGCACCAGCCCCACCCCGTGGTCCCGGACACGACGACGATGCGCGGCATGCGCACGCTGCGCGACGTCGGGGTGGTCGACCACGTCGGCGTGTCGAACTACGCGCTGGAGCGCTGGAAGCGGGCCGAGGGCGCGCTGGGCGGCACCGTGCTGTCCAACCAGGTGCAGTTCAGCCTCGTGCACCGCGACCCGATGGCGGAGATGCTGCCGTGGGCCCGGCGCACCGGGCACGTCGTCATCGCCTACAGCCCGCTGGCCCAGGGCCTGCTGTCGGCGCGGCACGACGGCACGACGCGGCCCGGCGGGGTGCGGGCGGCCAACCCGCTGTTCCTGCCGGAGAACATCGCGGCCGCGGGCCCGCTGCTCGGCGTGCTGCGCGAGGTGGCGGCCGCGCACGACGCGACCCCGGCCCAGGTGGCGCTGGCCTGGGTCGTGCACTTCCCCAACGTGGTGGCGATCCCCGGGGCGTCGAGCGTCGCGCAGGTGGAGAGCAACGCCGCGGCCGCCCAGATCCGCCTCGGCGACGACGAGCACGGCGCGCTGACGGCAGCGGCCGAGGCGTTCCGGCCGGTCACGGGCATGTCCGCGGTGCCGTCGCTCGTGCGGTCGCGCCTCTCGGCGCCGCGGCTCAGCTGAGCCGGGACCGCAGGAACTCCAGCGTCCGGTCCCAGGCCAGCGCCGCGGACTCCGGCTCGTGCCCGGCGCCGGCGTCGTTGACGAAGGCGTGCCCGGCCGGGTAGACGCGGATGTCGGGCGTCACCCCGGACTGCTCCTCGATGCGGGCCGCCGCGGCGTGCACCGCGTCCAGCGGCACCGAGGTGTCCTCCTCGCCGTAGTGCCCGAGCACGGCGGCGGTGAGCCCGCTGTAGTCGGTGTCCGGCCCGGGCAGCCCGTAGAACGGGACGGCCGCGCCGACCCGCGGGCCCTCCTGCGCGGCCAGCCGCAGCACGAACGCCCCGCCCATGCAGAACCCGACGACGCCTGCCGTGTCGGAGGTCACCGCGGGGTGCTCGAGCAGGAAGTCCAGCGCCCCGGCCAGGTCGCGCGCCGCGCCGTCGACGGGCATCTGCTCCATCAGCCTGCGGGCCTCCCCCGCGTCGTGGGTGGTGGCGCCGCCGTAGAGGTCGGGGGCCAGCGCGACGAAGCCCTCGGCGGCGAAGCGGTCGGTGACCTGGGCGATGTGGTCTGTCAACCCCCACCACTCCTGGATGACCACCACGCCGGGCCCCCGGCCCGACTCCGGGACCGCCAGGTAACCGTGCGCGGTGGATCCGTTGCTGGGGAACGTGACGTTCTGGACAGGGTTCTCGGGCACGCGACGATGAGACCACGGTCGCCCCCCGACCGCCGGGATCACGCCTGCCCAACCGGGTAGGCAGGTCGGGGATCGCGGACTAGCGTCCTGACCATGAAGGCCGGGCTCCCCGTGATCGTCCCCCGCGCGGCGCACGACGCCGCGGTCGCGCAGCTGGTCCGGCAGCGCCGCGCGCTCGCCCCGGGGGAGCGGGCCCGGCTGGCCAAGCCCTCGTCCAACCTGTTCCGCTTCGGCGCCCCGCCCGCCCGCCGGCTCGACGCGTCCGCGCTCACCGGCGTGCTCGACGTCGACCCGGCCGCGGGCACCGCCGTCGTCCAGGGGATGACGACCTACGAGGACCTCGTGGACGCCACGCTGGCCCGCGGGGTGATGCCGCTGGTCGTGCCGCAGCTGCGCACGATCACCCTCGGCGGCGCGGTCACCGGGCTGGGCATCGAGTCCACGTCGTTCCGGCACGGCCTGCCGCACGAGTCGGTGCGCGAGATGGACGTCCTGCTCCCCGACGGCGAGCTCGTCACCGCCACGCCCGACGGGGAGCACGTCGACCTCTTCGCCGGGTTCGCCAACTCCTACGCCACCCTCGGCTACGCCGTCCGGCTGGAGATCGACGTGCAGCCGGTCCGGCCGTTCGTGCGCCTGGAGCACGTCCGCGTCGGCACCGGGGAGCTGTCCGCGGCGGTCCGCGAGACCTGCGCGCGCCCCGAGGTCGACTTCGTCGACGGGGTGGTGTTCGGCCGCGACGAGCAGTACCTGTCGGTCGGCACGTTCACCGACGACCCCGGGCGGGGCCCGAGCGACTACACCGGGCGGCAGGTGTTCTACCGGTCGGTCCGCGAGCGCGCCACCGACGTGCTCACCGTCCACGACTACCTGTGGCGCTGGGACACCGACTGGTTCTGGTGCTCGGCCGCGCTGGGGGCGCAGCACCCGCTGGTGCGCCCGCTGTGGCCGCGCCGCTACCGGCGCAGCGACGTCTACCGGCGCATCGTCGCGCTCGACCGGCGCACCCGGTTCTCCTCGCGCGTGCGCTCCGCGCTGCGCCGGCCGCAGGAGGAGCCGGTGATCCAGGACGTCGAGATCCCGGTGGACCGGCTTCCGGAGTTCCTCGACGCCTTCCACGACGACATCGGGATCAGCCCGGTGTGGCTCTGCCCCGTGCAGCTGCGGGGCGAGCGGACCTGGCCGCTGTACCCGATGGCGCCCGGGGAGCTGTACGTCAACGTCGGGTTCTGGGCGGGCGTGCCGCAGCGGCCGGGGGACCCGGAGTGGCACAACCGTCGCGTGGAGGAGCTCACCGCGGAGCTCGGCGGCCACAAGTCGCTCTACTCCACCGTGCACTACGACGAGCCCGAGTTCTGGGAGCACTACAACGGGCCGGCCTACCGGAAGCTCAAGGAGCGCTACGACGCCGACGGCAGGCTGCCCGACCTCTTCAGCAAGGTGACCGGGAGGGCATGATGGGAGTCGCGGAGATCATCTCGGACGTCGTCGGGCCGGACATCGGGGTCCGGGTCATCGGCTACGACGGCAGCAAGGCCGGTCCGGACAGCGCCGACGCGGCGCTGCGGATCGTCTCGCCCCGGGCGCTGGCCCGGCTGGTGACGGCCCCCGGCACGCTGGGCCTGGCGCGCGCCTACGTCGCGGGGGAGATCGAGGTCGAGGGCGACCTGCACTCGGTGCTCGACGCGATGCCCGAGGTGACGCTGCACGACATCCCGCGCGCGCAGCGGGTCGCGCTGGCCCGCAGGCTGCTGCCGGTGTGGCTGCGCCACCACCAGCCCCCGCCGGAGTTCGAGTACCGCCCGCGCGGGCGGCTGCACTCGAAGGCCCGCGACCGGCAGGTCATCTCCCACCACTACGACGTGTCCAACCGGTTCTACGAGTGGGTGCTCGGCCCGTCGATGGCCTACACCTGCGCGGTGTACCCGACCGCGGACGCCACCCTGGAGCAGGCGCAGGCGGAGAAGTTCGCGCTGGTGGGGCGCAAGCTGGCGCTGGAGCCCGGGATGCGGCTGCTGGACGTCGGCTGCGGCTGGGGCGGCATGGTCATGCACGCCGCGGAGCTGGGAGTGAAGGCGCTGGGCGTCACGCTCTCGGCGAACCAGGCCGCGTGGGCGCAGGCCGAGATCGCCCGCCGCGGGCTCGGCCACCTGGCCGAGGTGCGCCACCTCGACTACCGCGACGCGCCGGAGAGCGAGTTCGACGCGATCAGCTCGATCGGGCTCACCGAGCACATCGGCCGCGCCCAGCTGCCGTCCTACTTCGCGTCGCTGTACGAGCGGCTGCGGCCCGGGGGCAGGCTGCTCAACCACTGCATCACCGACCCGCGCACGCCCACGAAGCGGCTCGACCCGTTCATCAACCGCTACATCTTCCCCGACGGCGAGCTGCACGCCGTCGGGCACGTGGTGTCGGTGATGAACGACGCCGGCTTCGAGATCCGCCACGAGGAGAACTTCCGGGAGCACTACGCCCGCACGCTGGCGGCCTGGGGGGCCAACCTGGAGGAGCACTGGGACGACGCCGTCGCCGAGGTGGGCGTCGGCAAGGCGCGGGTGTGGCGGCTCTACATGGCGGCCTGCCGGCTGGGCTTCGAGCGCGACAACATCCAGCTGCACCAGGTCCTCGGGGTCCGGCCCCACCCGGACGGCCGATCGGGGTTCCCGCTGCGGGGCTGGTAGGCATCTCGGGTGCCCGACCGTCTCTCCCCGCTCGACGCGTCCTTCCTCTACGCCGAGCAGCGCACCGCAGGGATGCACGTCGGGGCGGTGATGACGTTCGACACGCCGCCCGGCTTCGACGTCGACGCGTTCGTCGCCCTCATCGGGCACCGGCTCGCGCTGGTGCCCCGCTACCGGCAGAAGCTGCGGGAGGTGCCCGGGCGCCTCGGGCTGCCGGTGTGGGTCGACGACCCGGACTTCGACCTGCAGTACCACGTGCGGCGGGCCGCGGTCGCGCCCCCGGGCACCCCGGAGGTGCTGGGGGAGCTGGTGGGCAGGCTGCTGTCGCGGCAGCTGGAGCGCGACCGGCCGCTGTGGGAGATCTACCTCGTGGAGGGTCTCGCCGACGGCAGGCTCGCCGTCGTCACCAAGACCCACCACGCGATGGTCGACGGCCTGGCCTCGATGGACATCGGGTCGGTGCTGCTCGACCCCACCCCCACCCCGCGGGAGACCCCGGACGACGACTGGCGCCCGGCCCGCGAGCCGTGGGGGATCGAGCTGGCCGCCTCCGCCGTCGTCGAGGCGGTGCGGGCGCCGGGCGAGCTCGCCGGCCGGGTGTTCGGCGACGTCCGGCACGCCGCATCGGCGGTGGGCCGCACCGTCGAGGCCGCCCTGGACACCACCCGCTCCGCCGCGGGCACCCGCCCGGTGCACCCGCTGAACTCCGCGACCGGAGCGCAGCGGCGCTGGGCCAGCGCGCACACCTCGCTGGCCGACCACCGCGCCGTCCGCAAGGCCCACGGCGGCACCGTCAACGACGTGGTGCTGGCCGTCGTCGCCGGGGCGCTGCGCCGCTGGATGATCGCCCGGGGTGAGCCGCTGACGAGCGGCACCGCCCTGCGCGCCCTCGTGCCGGTGAGCGTGCGCGCCCGGGCCGGGGCCGAGGGCAGGGGCGGGGCGGGCAACTCGATCTCGGCGTACTTCGTCGACCTGCCGGTGGCCGAGGAGGACCCGCTCGCCCGCCTCGGCGCCGTCCGCGCGGCGATGGAGGCGCACAAGAGGAGCGGCCGCGCCGTCGGGGCCGCCCGGCTCGTCGGGCTGGTGGGGCTGGCGCCGCCGATCGTGCACAGCGCGGCCGCCCGGCTGGCCGGGAAGTACTCCAGCCGGCTCTACAACGTGCTGGTCACCAACGTCCCCGGCCCGCCCCGCCCGCTCTACGCCATGGGCGCGAAGATGCTCGACATGTACCCGGTCGTCCCGCTGGCCGGGGGCCAGTCCGTCGCGATCGGGGTGACGTCCTACGACGGCGGCATGCACTACGGCCTCACCGCCGACCGCGACGCCATGCCCGACGTCGCCGTCCTGGCCGACGCCCTGACCGAGTCCCTGGCCGAACTCCTCCCCTGACCCGCCCCCGCGAGTCGGGCCCTGGCGGTGCGCGAGTCGGGGCCTGGCGGTGCGCGAGTCGGGGTGTGGCCGTGCGCGAGTCGGGGCCTGGCCGTGCGCGAGTCGGGGCCTGGCGGTGCGCGAGTCGGGGCCCGGTGGTGCGCGAGTCGGGGCCTGGCGGTGCGCGAGTCGGGGTCGCGCGTCACCCCGCGCGCAGGGCCGCCCGCGCCGCGGATGCCGCCTGCGCCCCGTAGCCGCCCCCGAACAGCCGGGCGTGCACGAGCAGCGGGAACAGCTGGTGCAGCGGGACCCGCGCGCGCCACCCGTCGGCGAGCGGGGCGGCCTCGGTGTAGGCGGCCAGGATCCGGTCCAGGTACGGGGCGCCGAAGAGGGCGAGCATGGCGAGGTCGGTCTCGCGGTGCCCGCCGTGCGCGGCCGGGTCGATGAGCCACGCCCCGTCCGGCGCCCACAGGACGTTGCCCGACCACAGGTCCCCGTGCAGCCGCGCGGGCGGCTCGGCCGGCCCCGCGAGCGCGCCGATCCGCTCCACCACCGCCTCGACGTCGGCGCGCTGCCCGGCGGTGAGGGCGTCGACGTGGGGCAGGAGCCGGTCGGCCGCGTACCAGGACGGCCACGCCGGGGCGGCGACGTTGCGCATCGGCGCGGCCCCGATCGTCGCGTCGGCCGGCCCACCGGGCGGCGGCGCGCCGAACGCCGGTGCCCCCGCCCCGTGCAGGACGGCGAGCGCGCGCCCGAAGGCCTCGGCGGCGGCCGGGGTCGCCGACCCGTCCGGCACCAGCTCGGTGACGAGAGGGTCCTCACCCAGCACGGCCGGCACCCGCGGCCCGCCCGGCACGGCGAGCCAGCGCAGGCCGGCCGCCTCCGCCGCGAGCCCGGCCCCGGTCTTGACGACGACGGCGCGCCCGTCGTCCAGCTCCGCCCGCGCGACGCCCGCGCCGAGCGGCACCGACCGCCGGACCGCCCGGCCGAGGACGGTCACCGGTGCGTGCGCACCCAGTCGAGCAGCCCGGGCACGGCGGCCCGCACCATGCCCAGCACCTCGACGAAGCCGTCCTCGTCGCCGTAGTACGGGTCGGGCACCTCGGAGCCGTCGGGGGAGGCGGGGTCGAACGAGCGCAGCAGCCGCACGCGGTCCGGGTCCGCGACCATCGACCGCAGCGTGCGGAGGTGCCCGCGGTCCAGCGCGACGACGAGGTCGGCGGCGAGCTGCTCCTCGTCGACCTGGCGGGCCGCGTGCTCGTGCGGGTAGCCCTCGGCTCGCAGCAGGGCGGCGGCGCGGTCGTCGGCGGGGTCGCCGATGTGCCAGCCGCCGGTGCCCGCGCTGGTCACGACGACGCCGGTGACACCGGCCCGCTCGAGCTCGTGGGCGAAGACCTTCTCGGCGATGGGGGAGCGGCAGATGTTGCCGGTACAGACGAACACGATGGATAGCACTTCTTGTGTGACCACGTGTCTCAGTCTCGCCGAGGACCTGTTCTCGACGCCCCCGGGCGGCGCCGCCAACGCCGACACCGGGGACTTGATCGCCCCAAGGAGGCGACCCGTGGATATCTTCACCCACGACCTGCCCAATGCCGCGCACCCCGCCTGGTGCGCCACGCCGTGCTGCGACCTCTCGATCTCGACGGACCCGATCCACCGCATGTGGCCGCAGGCGTGGACGCTCGCGACCAGCGGAGTGCAGGTGGCGATCGCCGCCCAGCGCGAGGACGAGCTGCACAGCAACGGCACCAGCGCCACGACGCGGTCCGCGGTCGGTCTGGACCTGCTCGATGAGGAGTGCCTCACCCCCCACGGTGACCCCGTGCGGGTGCGCACCTCGATCCCGCCGGACGAGGCCCGCCGGCTCGCCGACGCCCTCTACGCGCAGGCCGACCTCGCCGACGCCATCGCCCGCGGGGAGGCCCGGTGAACGCCTCCCGCTACCCGACCCCGGCCGACCTGCAGAACCACACTCTCCAGGAATTGGCGGCCGCGTTCGTCGAGCATCGCGGGCTGCTCGTGGACGCCCGGCACAACCTGCTCGACCCCGCGCCGTCCCCGCCGCGAATCGCCGCGGCCGCGGTGGACGCTCTCACCTTCGCCACCGCCATCAGCCGGTAC
>JAPLAT010000083.1 GCA_026393175.1 Pseudonocardiales bacterium | reverse complement strand
GCCCGCTCCTCGGCCACGCGTCAGCCGTCCAGCGCGACGGGCCGCGCGGTCCGGGCCGCGCGCACCGACACCCCGGCCCGCGGCGGGGCCGACCGGCGGACCACGTCAGGCCGGCGCCGAGCCGGTGGCCGACCCGGCGGGCCGGGCCGGGGCGCTGTAGCGGGGGAACGCCAGGTCGCCGGCGTAGCGGGCCGCGTCGCCCAGCAGCTCCTCGATGCGCAGCAGCTGGTTGTACTTGGCCACCCGCTCGGACCGCGCCGGGGCGCCGGTCTTGATCTGCCCGCAGGACGTGGCGACGGCCAGGTCGGCGATCGTGGTGTCCTCGGTCTCGCCGGAGCGGTGGCTCATCATGCAGCGGTAGCCCGAGGTCTGGGCCAGCGCGACGGCGTCCAGCGTCTCGGACAGCGTGCCGATCTGGTTGACCTTCACCAGCAGCGCGTTCGCCGCCCCGCGGGCGATGCCGTCCTCCAGCCGCTCCGGGTTGGTGACGAACAGGTCGTCGCCCACGATCTGGACCTTGTCCCCGATCGAGGCGGTGAGCTCGACCCAGCCGTCCCAGTCGTCCTCGGACAGCGGGTCCTCGATCGACACCAGCGGGTAGGCGCCGATCAGCTCGGCGTAGACGGCGGCCAGCTCGGCGCTGGTGAGCTTGCGGCCCTCGTAGGAGTACACGCCCTCGGAGTGGAACTCCGTGGCCGCGACGTCGAGGGCGAGCACGATGTCGCTGCCGAGCGTGTAGCCGGCCTTCTCGACGGCGGTGCCGATGAGGTCGAGCGCGGCGCGGGTGCCGGGCAGGTCGGGGGCGAAGCCGCCCTCGTCGCCCAGGCCGGTGGCCAGGCCCTTGCCCTTGAGCACCGACTTGAGCGAGGCGTAGACCTCGGCGCCCCAGCGCAGGGCCTCGCGGAAGGACTCCGCGCCGACCGGGGCGATCATGAACTCCTGCACGTCGACCGAGCTGTCGGCGTGCGCCCCGCCGTTGATGATGTTCATCATCGGCACGGGCAGGACGTGGGCGTTGGGGCCGCCGACGTAGCGGAACAGCTCCAGCCCGGACGACTCCGCGGCCGCCTTCGCCACCGCGAGCGAGACGCCGAGCAGCGCGTTCGCGCCGAGGCGGGACTTGTCCGGGGTGCCGTCGAGGTCGACGAGGCGCTGGTCGACCACGCGCTGGTCGACCGCCTCCAGACCGGCGAGCTCCGGGCCGATCTCGTCGAGCACGGCGGCGACGGCCTTCTCCACGCCCTTGCCGCCGAAGCGCTTCGGGTCGCCGTCACGCAGCTCGACGGCCTCGTGCTCGCCCGTCGACGCGCCCGAGGGGACGGCCGCGCGGGCCAACGTCCCGTCGTCCAGCGCGACCTCGACCTCGACCGTGGGGTTGCCCCGCGAGTCGAGGATCTCGCGTGCGCCGACCTGCTCGATGACCGCCACCGATGCTCCTGTCCGTGGGTGATCCCGGGTTCGCCCGACAGGGTAGTCGGGGAGGCCGCCGATCCGGCGCAGGTGTCGACGGGCGTGCCCCGTCTCACCTACCGTGGAGCGACCATGACGAGCGCCTCCGACGACCTGTTCGCCTCGTTCCGCCGTGCGGAGATGCTGATCGCGCGCAGCCGCCCGCTCGACGCGCTGCAGGCGCTGCGCCCGGTCCTGGAGAGCCAACCCGCCGACGCGTCCGTGCAGCTGCTGGCCGGCCGCGCGTACCTCAACTCGGCTCAGCTGCAGCGGGCGCAGGAGGCGTTCGAGCGGGTGCTCGACATCGACCCGGCCGACCACTACGCGCGCTTCGCCCTGGGCAAGGCGCTGCAGCGGCAGGGCCGCCTGGCCGAGGCGCACGCCCAGCTGAAGATGGCCGCCGCGATGGACCCGCGCCCGGAGTACCAGGAGGCGCTGGGCGAGGTGCGGGCCCGCATGGCGCTCGAGGACGACTGACCAGGAACGGGACGAACCCGCCCATAACGCCGCTGACCTGCGGAAACTCGGCCTTCCCCCACGCCTGACGGCAGGTTAGCCTCCCCGTGCCTCTACTGAGGCTCACCTGTGGAGGCGTTGTGTGGGGCAACCTGTTGATCGGACTGCGCGAGGGGCTCGAGGCCGCCCTCGTCGTCAGCATCCTCGTCGCGTTCCTGGTGCGCACCGGCCGCCGCGCCGCGCTGCCGCAGGTGTGGCTCGGCGTCGGGCTCGCGGTGGCGGTCAGCGTCGGCGTCACCCTCACCCTGACGCTCACGCAGCAGGCCCTCACGTTCGAGGCGCAGGAGACCTTCGGCGGCGTGCTGTCGATCGTCGCCGTCGGGTTCGTCACGTGGATGATCTTCTGGATGAAGCGGTCCGCCCGCTCCGTCTCGGCCGTGCTGCGGGGCCGCATGGAGAGCGCGCTGTCCATGGGCTCGGGGGCCGTCGTCGTCATGGCCGCGCTGGCCGTCGGCCGCGAGGGCCTGGAGACCGCGGTGTTCTTCTTCGCCGCCGCGCAGGCCGCCGGGGAGACCACGCAGCCGCTGAT
The DNA here is from genome assembly GCA_026393175.1 of Pseudonocardiales bacterium. Classification (GTDB taxonomy): domain Bacteria; phylum Actinomycetota; class Actinomycetes; order Mycobacteriales; family Pseudonocardiaceae; genus Pseudonocardia. Next base: position 3,988 of record JAPLAT010000083.1, on the reverse strand, counting down.
CGGCTTCACCACCGGCATCGCCGTCGCCGTCGTCCTCGCCTACGCGGTCTACCGGGGCGCCGTCTCGCTGGACCTCGGCAGGTTCTTCTCCGTCACCGGGGTGCTGCTCGTGTTCGTCGCGGCCGGGATCCTGGCCTACGGCGTGCACGACCTGCAGGAGGCCGGGATCGTCCCCGGGCTCACCACGCTCGCCTTCGACGTCAGCACCGCCGTCCCGCCCGACTCCTGGTACGGCGTGCTGCTCAAGGGGATCCTCAACTTCTCCCCGCGCACGACCGTCGCCGAGGCGGTCGTGTGGGTCGCCTACGTGGCCGTCGTCCTCACCCTGTTCCTGCTGCCGGCCCGCCGGCCCGCGACCACCCCCGCCTGAGGAGAAGCATGTCCCGCCGCCCGATCCGACCGGTCCTGGCCGGGCTGGCCCTCACCGGGCTGGCCCTCACCGGCTGCACGAGCACCGCCCCCGTCGAGGGGGCGCCCGCGGCGATCGCGGTCACCGCGGGCGACGACGCCTGCGACGTCGCCGCCGACGGCGCCCCGGCCGGCACGATCACGTTCGACGTCACCAACACGGGCTCGACCGTCACGGAGTTCTACCTCTACGCCGCCGGCGGCCGGATCATGGGCGAGGTCGAGAACATCGGGCCCGGCCTGTCGCGCCGGCTGATCGTGGAGGTCCCCGACGGGGGCACCTACGAGACCGCCTGCAAGCCGGGGATGGTCGGCGACGGCATCCGCGCGCCGTTCACCGTCACCGGCACGGCGGAGCGCTCCGTCGACACCGACACCCGCCTCGCCGAGGCGACGCAGGGCTACGCGCGCTACGTCGGCTCCCAGGTGGAGGCGCTGGTGCCGCGGACGCGGGAGTTCGTCGACGCGGTGAAGGCGGGCGACGTGGCGGGCGCGCAGGCGCTGTTCCCGGTCGCGCGCACCTACTGGGAGCGGATCGAGCCGGTCGCCGAGTCCTTCGGCGACCTCGACCCCCGCATCGACGGCCGCGACGACGGCGAGCCCGGCGTCGAGTTCACCGGGTTCCACCGCCTCGAGCGGGACCTGTGGCAGGACGGCCTGCAGCCCGACTCCGCCGCGATCGCCGACCGGCTCCTCGCCGACATCACCGAGCTGGCCGGCCGGGTGCCGGACGTCGAGCTCACGCCGGTGCAGCTCGCCAACGGCGCCAAGGAGCTGCTGGACGAGGTCGCCACCGGCAAGATCACCGGCGAGGAGAACCGCTACGCGCACACCGACCTGTGGGACTTCCAGGCCAACGTCGAGGGCAGCCAGGGCGCGATCGGCGCGCTGCGCCCCGTGCTCGACGAGCGCGACCCGGCCCTGGGCCCGCTGCTCGACGAGCGCTTCGCCGCGCTCACCGGCCTGCTCGACACCTACCGCACGGCCGACGGCTTCCGGCTCTACACCGAGCTGACCCCCGACGACATCCGCATGCTCACCGAGGCGCTCGACGCGGTCAGCGAGCCGGTCAGCCAGGTCGCCGGGGTCGTGACGGCGTGAGCCCGACTCGTGCACGCCCACGCCCCGACTCGCGGGGGGGGGGGCCCCGCCCCCCGCGAGGCGGGGGGTGGGGGCGGCCGGGTCGGGGCCCGCGGGCGGGCGGGGCCGGGCCGGTGTGCGGGGCCGGGCGGGCGTGCGGGGTGCGGGGGTGAGGCTCTCGCGGCGGGCGCTGCTCGGGGCGGGGGCGGTCGCTGTGGGGGCGGGGGCCGTGGCGTGCGGGGCGCCCGGGGCCGCGCCCGCGGCGGCCGACCGGGTCGTGCCGTTCCGCGGGGCGCACCAGGCCGGGATCGTCACGCCCGCGCAGGACCGGCTGCACTTCGTCGCCCTGGACCTGACCACGACCGACCGCTCCCGCGTCGTCGCGCTGCTGCGGGAGTGGACGGCCGCCGCCGAGCGGATGACGGCCGGCGCCGAGACCACGCCCGGCGGCGCGACGGGCGGCAACCCCTACGCCCCGCCCGAGGACACCGGCGAGGCGCTCGGGCTGCCGGCGTCCTCGCTGACGCTGACGTTCGGGGTCGGCGCGTCGCTGCTGACGAAGCTCGGGCTGGAGGCGCAGCTGCCCGCGGGGCTGGCGGAGCTGCCGCGGTTCGCCGGGGACCGGCTCGACCCGGCCCTGTCCGGCGGCGACCTGTGCATCCAGGCCTGCGCGGACGACCCGCAGGTGGCCGTGCACGCCGTCCGCAACCTCGTCCGCACCGGCTTCGGCACGACGGCGGTGCGCTGGTCCCAGCTCGGGTTCGGCCGCACCTCGTCCACGTCCACCGCGCAGGCCACGCCGCGCAACCTGTTCGGCTTCAAGGACGGCACCAACAACCTCAAGGCCGAGGACCCGGACGCGCTGCGCGAGCACCTGTGGGTGGCCCCCGGCGACGGACCGGCCTGGCTCGACGGCGGCACGTACCTCGTGGCCCGGCGGATCCGGATGCACGTGGAGATCTGGGACCGCACGTCGCTCGCCGAGCAGGAGACGATCGTCGGCCGGACGAAGGGCAGCGGCGCCCCGCTCGGCGGGACGGGCGAGTTCGACGTCGCCGACCTCTCGCCGGGCGGCCCGATTGACGTGAACGCCCACATCCGGCTGGCGTCGGCACAGGAGCTCGGCGGGGTGAAGATCCTGCGGCGCGGCTACAACTTCGTCGACGGAAGCGACGGGCAGGGGCACCTGAACGCCGGGCTGTTCTTCGTGGCGTTCCTGCGCGACCCGCACGCCCAGTTCGTGCCGATGCAGCAGGCCCTGGCCCGGCACGACGTGCTCATGGAGTACGTCGAGCACACCGGGTCGGCCGTGTTCGCCTGCCCGGCCGGGCTCGGCGAGGGCGCGTACTGGGGGCAGTCGCTGCTGGAGGCGTGAGCGCTCAGCCGGTGGCCGCCGTGTCGATCACCAGCACGACGCCCTCGTTGAGCAGCGTCACGTAGGCCTGCCTGCCGTCGGGACGCACCGCGACGCTGGTCGGGCCGTCGCCGGTGGGGATGGTGGCGGTGACCGTGCCGGTCGCGGCGTCCACGACGCTCAGGTCGTCCGAGTCGACGTTGGCCGTGTAGAGGAACCGGCCGTCCGCGGAGTACGCGACGTCCTGCGGGCTCTCCCCCACCGGCACCGTCGCCGCGACCGTGCGGGTGGCGGTGTCGATCAGCGACAGCTCGTCGCTGTCGTAGTTGACGACCGCGACCCGGCCGCCGTCCGGCGAGACGGTGGTGCTGTGCGGGCTCACCCCGACGTCGACGGTGCCGAGGACCTCGTCGGTGGCCGGGTCGATCTCGGTGACGACGCCCGACTCGTGGTTGGCGGTGTAGAGCCGGGACCCGTCCGGGGAGAACGCGACCCAGTGCGGGTTGGGCGCGACCGGGATCCGGTTCACGATCTCGCCCGACGCCGTGTCGATGACGTCGAGGCGGCCGTCGTCGTGGCTGGGGACGTAGAGCCTGCTGCCGTCGGCCGTGGTGGCCGAGGCGAACGGCCTGCGCCCGACCGGGACCGTGGACAGCAGCGTGTTGGTGGCCGTGTCCAGCACGCCGATGAGGTTCACGGTGCGCTCGGTGTTGTAGATGCTCAGGTAGGCGCGGGAGCCGTCCGGGGAGAACGCCACGAACTGCGGCGGCCCGGCCGGGACCGGGATCGTGGCGGTGACCTGGTTGATGGTCGTGTCGAGCACGGTGACGTAGCCGGCGTCGCGGTGGGCGATGTAGCCGAACCGGCCGTTCGGGGAGAGGTGCATGTAGCCGGGCGTGGGCCCGACCTCGATCGTGCCGCTCACGAGCGGCACGGCGACGCTCGCGGCCACCTCCGACACGGGCGGCGGGGCGGGCGTCCCGCTCGGCCCGATGGGGGTGGTGGCGTCCGGCGTCCCGACCAGCGGGACCACCAGCACGGCCGCGGCGACGGCGACGACGGCCAGCCCCGCGGCGGCCACCAGCAGCGCCGCGCGCCTGCGCCGCGGCGGGGGCTCCTGGGCGGGCGCGGGGCGCGGCCCGTTCG
>JAPLAT010000560.1 GCA_026393175.1 Pseudonocardiales bacterium | reverse complement strand
CGTCGGGGCCGTCCACGGGATCGCCCGCCGCCGTCAGGTAGCGCCACCGGAAGCTCACGGCCGGGAGGCTAACCCGTGACGACCACGCTCGTCCTGGGCGGCACCCGGTCGGGCAAGTCCCGTCACGCCGAGGACCTGCTGCCCGACGACGCCCCGGTCCGCTACCTCGCCACGGCCCGGCGCCGGGAGGGCGACGCCGAGTGGGACGCCCGGCTCGACGCCCACCGCGCCCGCCGCTCCCCCGCCTGGACCACGCTCGAGACCTCCGCCGTCGCCCCGCTCGTCGCGGCCGGGGGCGGGCCGCTGCTCGTCGACGACCTCGCCACCTGGCTCACCGGCGTCCTCGACGACGCCGGGGCCTGGGAGGCCGCAACCGTGCCGCCCGCCGTCGCCGCCGCGGTGGACGGGCTGGTCGCGGCCGTGCGCGACGCCCCGGGCCGGGTCGTGCTCGTGTCCGCCGAGACCGGGCTGGGGGTCGTGCCACCGACCCGGGCGGGACGGCTGTTCCGCGACGAGCTGGGGGCGCTCAACGCCGCCCTCGCCGCCGTGTGCGACGAGGTCGTGCTGCTGGTGGCGGGCCTGCCGCTGCGGCTGAAGTAGCCGCCCCGGCCTCCCCTGCATCGCCCCGTCCCACATCGCAGCGGGGTGACACCGCTCCGATCCAGTCGCAGCGGTGTCACCCCGCTGCGACCGGCCTGGTCGCCCGGGTGCGCGCCGCCGGGCCGGGGCGGCCGGCTGCGGGACGCGCCGGGCGGGGCGCCCGGCGGCCGTGCGGGGGCGACCGGTAGAACGGGCCCGTGGAGATCCCCGCCGTCCGCCCGCCCGACGCCGATGCCCGCGCCGCGGCGGTCGCGCGGATCGACTCGCTCGCCGTACCGCTCGCCGGCCTGGGGGTGCTGGCCGAGCTGGGGCGCTGGCTCGCCGCCGTGCAGGGCACCTGCCCGCCGCGCCCGCCCGCCCGGGCCCGGGTACTGGTCGTGGCCGCGGACCACGGCATCGCCGCCGCCGGGGTCTCGCGGAACACCAGGACGTCGCCGCAGGTCGAGGCGCTGCAGGCGAACACGGCCCCGGCCGCTGTCCTCGCGCCGGTGGGTGGGGCGTCGGTGCGGCTGCTCGACGTCGGGGTCGACCACGAGTCCACCGACCCGGCGCACGTCCGGCGCGGGTCGGGCCGCATCGACGTCGAGGACGCCCTGGCCGAGGGCGACGCCGAGCGCGCGTTCACCGCCGGGCGCGACCTCGTCGACGCCGAGGTCGACTCCGGGGCCGACCTGCTCGTGCCGGGGTCGCTGGGCGCCGGGGCCACCACCGTCGCCGCGGTGCTCGTGTCCGCGCTGACCGGGGCCGAGCCCGTCGCGGTGATCGGGCGCGGCAGCGGCGTCGACGACCACGGCTGGATGCGCAAGGCCGCCGCGGTCCGCGACGCGCTGCGCCGGGCCCGGCCGCACGCCCGCGACCCGTTCGCCCTGCTCCGCACGGCGGGCGGGACCGACCTCGCCGCGCTAGCCGGCGTCCTCGTGCAGGCGGCGGTGCGGCGGACGCCCGTGCTGGTCGACGGGCTCGTCGTCGGCGCCGCCGCGATGATCGCCGACGAGCTCGCCCCGGGTGCCCGCGACTGGTGGCTGGTCGCGCAGCGCTCCCCCGAGCCGGCGATGGTCCTGGTCAGCGAGCACCTGTCCCTGCCGCCCGTCCTGGACCTGCGGATCCGCGCGGGCGACGGCACCGGTGCGCTCGCCGTCCTCCCCCTGCTGCAGATGGCCGCCCGGCTGGTGGCCGAGACCACCGTCGCCGAGCCGGAACCGGAGCCGGAACCGGAGCCGACACCGGAGCCCGAGCCGGTCCCGGCGCCCGCCACCGGGGCGACACCCGTGACGGCACCCGGCACCGAGCCGACGACCCCGGCGGTCACCGCGACCCACGGCGAGCCGACTCCCGAGCAGGGCACCGCACCCGAGACCGCGCCGAGCCCGGCAGCCGACCCCGGCCCGGCATCCCCGCCGACCACGGCGCGCGCCGCGACGCCGGTCGCCGTCGCCGATGCCGGACCGGCAGCCGAGCAGGACACCGCACCAGCACCGGAGGCGGCACCGGCACCCACGTCGACCACGGCACCGGCCGCGACGCCGACTCCCCCACCGGTCGCCGTGCCCGACGCCGGACCGACCGCCGGGCAGAGCACCGCACCCGAGACGGCACCGGCGACCGAGCGGACCTCCGCACCGGAAGCCGGACCGGCGATCGACCCGGCCCCGGCGCCCGACACCCGGCCGACCCCCGAGCCGGCCGCGGCACGCGCCACCGAGCCGACCCCCGAGCCGGCCGCAGCACTCGCCCCCGGGCCGACCCCGGAGCCGACCCCGGCACGCGCCACCGAGCCGACCCCCGAGCACGACCGGCCGGAGGCGACCACCACCCCGGACCGGACGGAGCCGTCCACCACCCCGGGCCGGGCGACCTCGACCCCCGCGCCCGCCACCCGGGACGCCGCCCCCGCCGACCCCCCGCGAGGGTGACGGCCGGGCGGGACCGGGCCACGGCGGCGCGCAGGTCCGGCCGGGGGGTGACGTGCGCGGGCTCGCGCTGGCGCTGAGCTGGCTGACCGTCCTCCCCGTCCGGACCGGCGCCCCCGACCGGGCGACCGCGGCCGCCGCGCTGCGCTGGGCTCCTCTGGTCGGCGCGCTGCTGGGGGCAGGGGCGGGCGCGGTGCTCGTGGGGCTGACGACGCTGGGGACGGCGCCGCTCGTCGCCGGGCTGCTGGCCGTCGGTCTGCTCGCGCTGGCGACCCGGGGCATGCACGTGGACGGGCTGGCCGACACCGCCGACGGCCTGGGCTGCTACGGGCCGCCCGAGCGGGCGCTGGCCGTGATGCGCGACGGCGGGGCGGGCCCATTCGCGGTGGTGACGCTGCTGGTCGTGCTGGGGGTGCAGGCCGGGTCGCTGGCCGCGCTCGACCCGGCGACGGCCGTGCCC
>JAPLAT010000359.1 GCA_026393175.1 Pseudonocardiales bacterium | reverse complement strand
GATTCTGCCCCGACCCGGCGCCCCCGCAGATCACGGTTCGGCGTCTTGTAGAGTTCTCGGCGGTGGCGTGTCCGAGCGGCCGAAGGAGCACGCCTCGAAAGCGTGTGAGGTGCAAGCCTCCGTGGGTTCAAATCCCACCGCCACCGCCAGTGTGATGTCGCGGGACACCGTTCACAGGTGTCCCGCGACATCGTTCACGGTCGGGTCTGTGGTTGGTAGTCCTTGGTCGGGTCGAGGGTGAGTTCGCGGAGGAGTTCTCCGTCGCTGTCCAGGACTCGGATGTGCAGGTCGTGGACGAGGACCAAGACGTCGGTGCCGGCGTGACGGCGGCCGATCCCGATGTGGTGCAGGCGGCTGTTGTGCCGCAGTGTGATCACGCCGCTGGGGTCGATCTTGTCGTGGCGGACCCGGTAGTGGCCGGGGTCGAGCGGGGCGCCGGTCGCAACGGCCTTCGGGCGGGCGAGATAGGCCGCGGGGCGCCGGTCGCAACGGCCTTCGGGCGGGCGAGATAGGCCTGGATGGGCGTGCGACGGTCCAGCGCGCGATGCGGCCGGACGGTGTTGTAGTACTCCCGGAACTCATCGAGCTGGGTCTGGAGCTCGCCCGGCGTGGCGGCGCGGGGTCGGCGGGCGAGCCACTTCTTCACGGTCTGGTGGAACCGTTCGACCTTCCCGCAGGTCTGCGGGTGGTAGGGCCGGGAGTGGCGGAACCGGATCCCGCGCTCGTGCAGGGTGATCTCGAGCGCGACGCGACCGCCGCCACGGGACCGGCCGGTGAACACCGCCCCGTTGTCCGACAACGCCCCGGCCGGGTCACCGTACTGAGCTGCCGCTTCACGGAAGCTGTGATCGACATCGGCGGACTTGAACACCCTGCGGGCGTCGCTGCGCAGACAGAGCCGGGAGTGGTCATCGAGCAGGTTGAGGATCTCCACATCGGTGTCGTCGGCCAGCGGCCAGTGGGTGATGTCGAGTTGCCAGCGTTCGTTGGGCTGCTCGGCGGCGAAGCGCAGGAAGCTCGACCTCGGGCGCTTGTGGGGTTGCGGGACGACGAACCCGCGGGCAGCCAGGATCCGCCAGATCGTCGAGACCGCCGGGACGGTGAACTCCCGACCGTGGCGCTGCCCGAGGTGGTAGGCGATCGTGGCCGCGCCGGCGTCGTGCCCGTCGCGGTCGAGGTCCTTGCGTAGCTCGACGATCTCGTCCTCGATCGCCCGGGCCGTCCGATGCGGACTGCTCACCGGCCGCCGGGACCGTGGCGCCAGACCCGCTTCGCCCTCGGCCAGGAACCGCGCCACCAGGGTGATCACCTGCGGGCGACCTCGCTCTTGGACCGGCCCTCGACCAGCACTGCCGTGACGACCAGCTTCGCCATACCCATCGCCCACCCCTGCCTCTCGGGTGTGAACGATGACCCGCGACAGCTGTGAACGATGTGTCGAACTCAGACACCACCGCCACCGCCAGCCTGACCGGGCAGAACGCCGGGCTCCCCAGTACGGGAGGCCCGGCGTTGCGGCGTCGTGGGTCCATGCCTGCCGACTCACGGGCCCGGACGCGGCTCGACTCCCGTGATCCTCTCGACGAGCTCGTCCCGGTACTCCCGCGCCGCCTGCCACTCCGGTTCGTCGCCGGTCGCCCGCTTCAACGCGCCCTCCAGGATCTTCAGACCCTGGCGTTCGTCGCCTCGCGCGTCCGCCTGCCTCGCGGCGTTCTCCATGGCCCTGGCGAGCGCGGTCCGCGCCTCGGGTTCCGTGGTGGCCTTGTTGATCCGGATCCAGTTGCCGCCCGGATCGACGACGGTGAACCCGGTGTAGCGGTCGTTGCGCAGGCGCGGCCGGGTCATGCGCGGGATGCCGGAGACGAGCAGCTTCCCGTGCACGGACCGCATCCCCGCCGCGAAGGCCTCGAACAGCTCGCCGGTGTCCGCCACGACGACCAGGCACGTGCTGTAGGACTGCGCCGGGTCGTAGTCGTCCATCCCGAAGAAGTGCAGGTGCCGATAGGTGATCTCGAAGCCGAGCATCTCGTAGAACGAGGTGATCTCGTCGATGGACGGACAGGGCAGGAGCGGAATGGTCAGTTCGTTCGCCACCGACCGAGGCTAGGTCCGGACCGGCCGAAACGACACCGACCGGTGTGCTGTCGTCGCACGGGGACCCGGCCGTGCGGTCTCCCGTCTCAGATGCGCCCCGCCGGACTCACCGCGGACCGCGCCGGTGCCCGGCGGGCGGCGAGCACCCCGGTTCCGGCGGCGAGCACGGCGGCCACGGCCCAGGCCGGGCGTGGGGTCGATCGCCGTGGCGATCAGCTGGATCAGGGCCGTCCCGACCGCCGTGCCGAGCTGGGCCGCGGTGTTCAGGACGCCCGCGGCCGTCGCCTCGAGCGGGGCGTCGACGTGGTGCCCATGTCGTCGGCCGCGACGGAGGCGACCCCCACGCCGGCGACGGAGGGCCGGGCGACGAGCACGGCGTCGGCGGCGGCGATAGTGACGAGGCCGCAGCCCAGGGCACGACCCGGCCGAGCCCGCCCACCAGCCGGGCGGCGACCGCGGAACCGGCCATGGCGGCGACGCTCACCGTCACGAGCAGGCCGGCCGCCTGCAACGGGCCCAGGCCCAGCTCGTCCTGCAGCACGAGCGCGGCCACCGTGATCGACGAGCGGTCGCCGGGTGCGCCTTTCCACCACGGCGTACCCGGCCGCAGCGGCGAGACCGAGCACCGTCACCGCGAGACCGACCGCGAGCGAGCCGCCCTCGCCGAGCAGCGTGGTCCCGACGACCACCCCCATCGCCCCCCGTGAGCAGGACGGCCGACGGCCACGCCAGGCCCGCGGCGGCCCGCGTCCGGCCGTCGGGCGGGACGACCGCGAGGACGGCGACGGCCGGCACGGCGGCGAGGACGATCGTCGACCAGGACACCGCGCGCCACGACGCGAGCTCGGTGAGCACCCCGCCGACGACGAACCCGGCCGCCCCGGCCGCCCCGGCCATGCCCGACGACGTCGCACACCACCCCGACGGCCACCGGGTCCCCGGAGACGGTCACCGCTCGCGCAGGAACGCGACGGACGCCGCGACGATCTCCTCCTGCGCCACCGTGCGCGGGACCCCG
>JAPLAT010000070.1 GCA_026393175.1 Pseudonocardiales bacterium | reverse complement strand
AGCTTCTCCTTCAGGGTGGCCTGGGCGTCGATCTCGGTGAGAACTCCGAACCCCTGCTCCATCAGGGCCGCCTTGACCGCGGGGACGACCTGCTCGTAGGACAGGTCCAGGCTGATCGTCATGCCGTAGTCCATTGCTCGTCTCCATTCGGTGTAACGGTTGTGGTGTTGTCGTCATCCGGTGCTCAACGCGGCCGGCGCGAGTAACGCCGCAGAGGCGACACCGACCGCGACGGCCAGGATCAGGTAGGCGAACCCGCGCCGCAGCGCCGCGGCCGGGAGCCGGTTCGCCACGCGCCCGGCGGCCAGGGACGCGAGCAGGGCGGTGCCGGCGAACACGCCGATCACGGCGTAGTCCACAGCCGCGGCGTCGGCGGCGTGCGCGCCCAGCCCGGCCAGCGAGGTGATCGTGACGATCGCCAGCGAGGTGGCGATGGCCTCCGCGGCGCTCAGCCCGAGCAGCAGGGTCAGAGCGGGCACGATGATGAACCCGCCACCCACCCCGAACAGCCCGGTCAGCACCCCGACCCCGGCGCCGGCGGCGAGCGCGTTGGGTAGGCAGCTGCGCCAGTCGACCCGCCCGTCGCGGATCCGACACGCACCGCCCGTGGCCTCCTCAGGGCTCCCGCGCAGCATCGCGATCGCAACGGCGACCATCAGCACCGAGAACGCCACCAGCAGCCACCGGTCGGCGATCAGGCGGCCCATCGCAGCCCCCGCGAACGCGGTGGGGACTCCCGCGGCGCCAAACACCAGCGCCACCGGCCACCGGATCACCCCGGACCGCAGCCGCACCGCCAGTCCGCCCGCCGCCGACACGGCCACCACCAGCAGCGACCCGAACACCGCGGCCCCCACCGGCTGGCCGACCCCGTAGACCAGCGCCGGGACGGCCAGGATCGAACCACCCGCGCCGAGCAGCCCGAGTGCGACGCCGATGACCAGCCCGAACACGCCGGCGAGGATCACCGCGCCCGCCTCGAGCTGCGGGGCCGCGACCTGCGGGGCTGCGGGCCGGTCACGGGGTGGTGGTCAGCGGGACACCGGCGTCGGCGGCGTCGGTGAACATGTCGTCGACGACTACCACGGTTCGCCCGGCGCGAGCGAGCAGCGACGCGGCCGCGGTGGCGCGGTAGCCGCTGCCGCAGTGCACCCACACCGACCCGGCCGGGACCTCGTCGAGCCGGTCCGACAGCTCGGGCAGCGGGACGTGCACCGCGCCGCGCACGTGCGAGGCGTCCCACTCGGTGCCCAACCGCACGTCGAGCACCACCTCGGCCGGCGGCAGATCAGCGCTGCGGCGGCCGTCGAGCTCACCGGCGAGGTCTGCGAAACCGGCGCTGGGCAGCTCGCCCAGCCGGGCCGGGTTGACGGCCAGCTCGTGAGGATCACCTGTAGCGGCGGCGACGATCCGGTCGATACCGATCCGGACCAGCTCCCGCTGCGCCTGCGCCACCTGGTCTGGGGTGTCGGCGAGCAGCGTGATCGGGGCACCGTGCGGGGCCATCCAGCCCAGCCAGGTCGCCATCGGCCCGTCCAGCACGAGACTCACCGTCCCGGCGAGGTGCGAGGCGAGGTAGGCCTTGCGCGAACGCAGGTCGACGACCCACTCCCCGTTGGCCAGCCGGCGCGCCAGTTCAGCCGGGTCGGCCGTGGTCGGCGGGCGCAAGTCCACCGGGGCCGGGCCGGCGGTGTTGAGCGCACCCATGTGGGCGTAGTAGGCGGGGTAGGCACCCAACCCGGACAGGGTCTCCCGGACGAACTCGTCGCGGGCCAGCCGCAGCACCGGGTTGACCTCCCGCTCCCGTCCGATCGTGGAGTCGTCGCCTGACGCGGGGGTGGCGGTGCAGAAGCTGCCGAAACCGTGGGTCGGCCACACCTGCGCCCCGTCGGGCAGCGCGTCGGCCATCGACGCGGCCGAGGCGTGCTGCGCGCGGGCCAGTGTCTCCGCGTGCTCGTCGCCGAGCAGGTCCGTGCGCCCGGTGGTGCCGTAGAGCAGCGACCCGCCGGTGAACACCCCCTGCGGCCCGTCCGGACCCTCCAACACGTAGGACAGGTGATGGAAGGTGTGCCCCGGGGTGGCCAGCACCCGCAACCGCAGCCGCGGCGAGGCCTCCAGCACGTCGCCGTCGACGACACCGGTCCGGTCGAATGCGAGGTCGTCCTGCGCCGAGAGCACGTAGGCCGCGCCGGTGAGCCGCGCGAGCTCCAGACCGCCGGAGACGTAGTCGTTGTGCACGTGGGTCTCCACGACGTGCGAGATCCGCACCCCGAGCCGCCCGGCGAGGGCCAGGACCCGGTCCACGTCGCGCTGCGGGTCGACCACCACCGCCACCTCGCCGTCGGAGGCGAGATAGCTGCGGTCACCCAGCGAGGATGTCTCGATCACTTCGACGTCGATCACGTCAGATCTCCTTCAAGTCGTCGGTTCGATCGGGTCGGTGGGGGCGCTCATCGGGCGCCGGTGTCCACCGGGCGCCCGGAGCTGATCCAGCCGGCGGTCCCGCCGGCCACCGACACCGGTTGCGCCCCGGCCGCGGTCAGCGCCTCGGCCGCCTTGGCGCTGCGGCCACCGGACTGGCAGATCACGTACAGCTCCTGCCCGGCGTAGCGGCCCGGGTCGGTGATCACCCGCTCCAGCGGCACGTTCACCGCGCCGGGCACATGCCCTGTCGCGAACTCCTCGGCCGAGCGCACATCCACCACCGCAATGCTCGGGCGG
>JAPLAT010000189.1 GCA_026393175.1 Pseudonocardiales bacterium | reverse complement strand
GTGCTCGGCCTGGCCGCGCTGGTGGCCGGGCGCGACGACGCGGCGCTGCACCGGCTGGCCGCCGAGGTCGAGGGCCTGGCCGAGCGCGAGCGGTTCGAGGACGCGGCGCGCCGGCGCGACCGGCTGGCGGCCCTCGTCGTCGCGCTGGGCCGCACGCAGCGCCTCGCCGCGCTCGCCGCCGTCGACGAGCTGGTGGGCGCCCGCCCGGACGGGCGCGGCGGCTGGGAGGTCGCGGTGCTGCGCCACGGGCGGCTCGCCGCGGCCGGCACGGCGCCCCGCGGCACCCCGCCGATGCCCGTGATCGACGCCCTGCGCACGGGCGCGCAGACCGTCCTCACCGGCGAGGGACCGCTGCGGGGGGCCCCGGCCGAGGAGGTCGGCCTGCTGCACCGCTGGCTCTCCGGCGGCGGCACGCGCCTGGTGCACGGCGGCTGGAGCGAGCCCGCCCGCGGCGCCCTGTCCTGGGGCGCGTGGGCGGAGCGGGCCCGTCCGGTGGAGGTGCCGGAGGACTAGGATCCGACCCATGATCACCGCGATCGTCCTGGTGCACACGGCCGCCGACCGCATCCCGGAGACGGCCCAGGCCATCGCCGACCTCGACGGGGTCAGCGAGGTCTACTCGTGCGCGGGCGACGTCGACCTCATCGCCGTGGTCAAGGTCACCGAGCACGACCAGCTCGCCGACGTCATCGCCGGGCGGCTCAGCAAGGTCGACGGGGTGCGGCGCACCGACACCCACATCGCCTTCCGCTCCTACTCCCGCGCCGACACCGAGGCCACGTTCGCGGTCGGGCTCGACTAGCTAGCCGGCCCGCCGCAGCGCCGTCGACACCTCGACCCAGCGGGCCAGCAGCCCCTCCGCCGCCCCCGAGTCGATCGCCGCGGCCACCCGGGGCAGCGCGCCGGCCAGGTCGGCCGTCAGGTCCGCGCCGGGTCCGTCGAAGGCCACCAGCGCCCCGGCGGCGTTGAGCAGCACCGCGTCGCGCACGGGGCCGGGGTGCCCGGCGAGCAGCGCCCGGAAGGCCGCGGCGTTGTGCGCCGGGTCCCCGCCGCGCAGGTCCTCGCGGGTGGCGGGCGGCAGGCCCAGCGCCGCGGGGTCGACCGTCTCCACCCGCACCGTGCCGTCGGCGACGACGCGCACCGTGGACGTGCCGGCCGTGGTGAGCTCGTCGAGCCCGTCGTCGCCGCGCACGACGAGGGCCGAGCGCCCGCGGGCGGCGAGCACGTCGGCGAGCACCGGGAGCATCGCCGGGAACGCGCAGCCGATGAGCGCGGCCGCGGGCTGCGCCGGGTTGGTCAGCGGTCCGAGCAGGTTCATCGCGGTGGGCACGCCCAGCTCGCGCCGGACGCCGCCGGTGTGCCGCATGGCCGGGTGGAACACCGGGGCGAAGCAGAAGCCGATGCCCGCGCGCGCGACGCAGGCGGCGACGGCGTCGGCGGGCAGGTCGATGGCGACGCCGAGCTCCTCCAGCACGTCCGCCGTGCCGCTGCGGGACGAGGCGGCGCGGTTGCCGTGCTTGACCACCGGCGCCCCCGCCGCCGCGACGACGACGGCGGCCATGGACGAGATGTTGACGGTGTGCGCCTGGTCGCCCCCCGTGCCGACGACGTCGACCGCCCGCCCGGGCACCGCGACCGGCGGGGCCAGGCGCAGCATCGTCGTGGCCAGTCCGGTGATCTCCGCGGCGGTCTCGCCCTTGGCGCGCAGCGCGACGAGGAACCCGGCCAGCTGGGCGGGGGTGGCCTCGCCTGCCAGGGCACGGTCCATCACCCAGGAGGTCTCGGCCGCGCCGAGGTCCTCCCCGCGCAGCAACCTGCCCAGCAGGGCAGGCCAGGTGAGAGCGTCAGGCACGGGTCGCGGGCAGGTCCGCGCGCGCCGCCCGCAGCACGGTCGCGACCGTCTCGGCCGTGGTGAGCGGGTCGAGCGGGTGCACCAGCACGGCGTCGGCCTGCGACCAGGTCGCGAGCCAGCGGTCGTCGCGGCGGCGCACCGTGACGATGATCGGCGGGCAGTCGTCGATCTCGTTCTTGAGCTGCCGCGACACGCCCATGCCGCCGGTGGGCTGGGCCTCGCCGTCCAGGATCGCCAGGTCCACCGCGCCGGCGTCGGCCGCGGCGATGACCTCGGCGACGCCGCCCGCCTCGAGGAAGGTGACCCGGGGCAGGTCGGGCGCGGGCCGCCGGCCGACGGCGGTGATGATGGCCTCACGGACCTCGGGCCGGTGGCTGTACACCAGGACCGTCAACGTCTCGCTCACGAGCGGGACTCTAGACCGAGCGGATCTCCGGGGTCCCCGACAGGCTGTAGAAGTTGGTCTGGGGTCATAATGCCCTCGTGACGACAGCGGCTCCCAACATCAGCGCGCGGATCCACTCGCTGAACCGGCCCAACCTGGTCAGCGTCGGCACGATCGTCTGGCTGTCCAGCGAGCTGATGTTCTTCGCCGGGCTGTTCGCGATCTACTTCACCGCGCGCGCCCAGAACGAGGGCGAATGGCCCCCGGCCCCCACCGAACTGAACGTGCCCTACGCGCTCGCGGTGACGATCGTCCTCGTGGCGTCGTCGTTCACCTGCCAGTTCGGGGTGTTCGCCGCCGAGCGCGGCGACGTGTTCGGGCTGCGCCGGTGGTACCTGCTCACCCTGGCGATGGGCACGTTCTTCGTGCTCGGCCAGGCCTACGAGTACAACGTGCTCATCACCGAGCACGACACCACGCTGGCCTCGAGCGCCTACGGCACCGTCTTCTACATGGCGACGGGCTTCCACGCGCTGCACGTCATCGGCGGTCTCGTCGCGTTCGTCTACCTGTTGATCCGCACCAAGCTCTCCAAGTTCACCCCGCAGCAGGCCACCGCCGCGATCGTCGTGTCCTACTACTGGCACTTCGTCGACGTGGTGTGGGTCGGTCTGTTCGCCGTCATCTACTTCATCCGCTGACGAGTAAGGCGACGATGACCACCACACCGAAGAAGTCCACGCCCGGCGCGCGGAGTCGGTTCCGCCGCCGCCTCGCCGGTGCCACGGCGTTGGGTCTCGGCCTGCTCGCCGCCGGCGGGTTGTACACCGCGTTCGCCCCGGAGCCGCAGGTCGCCCGCGCGCAGGACGACGCGGCGCTGATCGCGCAGGGTGAGGACCTGTACTTCAACAACTCCTGCATCACGTGCCACGGCGCGAACCTGCAGGGCGTGCAGGACCGCGGCCCGAGCCTCGTCGGCGTCGGCGACGCCGCCACCTACTTCCAGGTCTCCACCGGCCGCATGCCGCTGGCCCGCCAGGAGGCGCAGGCCGTCCGCAAGCCGGTGCTGCCGCAGTTCGACCCGGAGACCGAGGAGGGCCGGGCCAACCTCGACGCGCTGGGCGCGTACATCCAGGCCAACGGCGGCGGCCCGGAGCGCCCGGCCGAGGAGGGCGAGGCCCTGCTCGGCAGCGACTCCGCCCGCGGCGGCGAGCTGTTCCGCCTCAACTGCGCGTCGTGCCACAACTTCACCGGCCGGGGCATCGCGCTCTCGTCCGGCAAGTTCGCCCCGCACCTGGACGAGTCGACGCCGGAGGTCATCTACACCGCGATGCTCTCCGGCCCGCAGAACATGCCCAAGTTCTCCGACCGGCAGCTCACGCCGGAGGAGAAGAAGGACATCATCGCGTACATCGAGTCGGTGACGAACGGCAACAACAACCCCGGCGGCAACCCGCTGGGCGGGATCGGGCCGGTGTCGGAGGGCCTCATCGCCTTCATCGTCGGCCTCGCCGGCCTCATCGGATTCGCACTGTGGCTGGGAGCCAAGTCATGACCCTGTCGCACTCCCCCTCGGGGCACTCGCCGTCCCGCCGGCCCACGCCGGCCGAGCTGGACGAGATGACCCCCGAGCAGCTCGCGCGCCTGGCCGCAGAGCTGGACGACGTCGAGATCGTCCACAACCAGCGCAAGTTCCCGATCCCGGGCACCCGCGCGGAGAAGCGCGCCGAGCGCTCGGTCGCCCTGTGGTTCGTCATCTCGGCGCTGTCCGGGCTCGCGTTCCTCGCCGCGTTCCTCTTCTGGCCCTACGAGTACGTCGCCCCCGGCCAGCCCGGGTACGAGGTCTACACCCTCTACACCCCGGTCGTCGGCGGCACGTTCGGCCTGGCCGTCCTCGCGCTGGGCATCGGCGTCATCGCCTACGTCAAGAAGTTCTTCCCCGACGAGGTCTCGGTGCAGCAGCGCCACGACGGCGTCTCCGACGAGGTCGACCGGCGCACGGTCGTCGCGCAGTTGCAGAAGGCGGGCCAGGACACCGGCATCGCCCGCCGCAAGCTGATCACCCGCGCGGCGGGCGGTGCGGCCGGCGTGTTCGGGCTCGGCCTGGGCATCGCCGCGGTCGCGCCGCTGGTCCGCGACCCGTGGGAGGGCGGGGACCAGGCCGCGCTGTGGACGACCGGCTGGGCACCGGTCGACGGGGAGACCGTCTACCTGCGCCGTGACACCGGCGTCCCCAGCGAGATCTCGCTCGTGCGCCCCGAGGACCAGGAGCCGGGCTCCATCGAGACCGTGTTCCCGTTCCGCGAGTCCGAGCGGGGTGACGAGGAGGCGCTGCTGCACGCGCTGCGCCGCTCCGACAACCCCGTGATGCTCATCCGGCTGCGCCCGGGCACCCCGCTCGTCCTGCGGGAGGGGTTCGAGGACTACCCCTACGGCGACTTCGTCGCGTACTCGAAGCTGTGCACCCACCTGGGCTGCCCGACCTCGCTGTACGAGACGCAGAGCCAGCGCATCCTGTGCCCGTGCCACCAGAGCCAGTTCCTGGCCACGGAGTACGCCCGGCCGGTCTTCGGTCCGGCAGCACGCGCACTTCCCCCATTGCCGATTACAGTGAACGACGAGGGTTACTTCGTCGCCACCGGCGACATGCCGCCCGTCGGCCCGGCGTTCTGGGAGCGGAGATCATGAGTTCCATCACCACGCCCACGAGCTCCGGCGGGGGGGCCAACGCCCTCGTCGCCGGCACCCTCGACGGGGTCGACCAGCGCTACCACCCCGCCGCGGGGATGCGGAAGCAGTTCAACAAGGTCTTCCCGACGCACTGGTCGTTCATGCTCGGCGAGGTCGCGCTCTACAGCTTCATCGTCCTGCTGCTCTCGGGCACGTACCTGGCGCTGTTCTTCGACCCGTCGATGGCCGAGGTCACCTACGACGGCGTGTTCGAGAACCTGCGCGGGGTCCACATGACCCGGGCCTACGAGTCGGCGCTCGACATCTCCTTCGAGGTGCGCGGCGGCCTGTTCGTCCGCCAGGTGCACCACTGGGCCGCGCTGCTGTTCATGGCCGCGATGATCGCCCACATGTTCCGGACGTTCTTCACCGGAGCGTTCCGCAAGCCGCGCGAGGCCAACTGGGTCATCGGCATCCTGCTGGTCTTCATCGGCACCTTCGAGGGCTTCACCGGCTACTCGCTGCCCGACGACCTGCTGTCCGGCACGGGCCTGCGCATCGCGTCGGGCATCACGCTCTCGGTCCCGGTCATCGGCACCTGGACGCACTGGGCGCTCTTCGGCGGGGAGTTCCCCGGCACCGAGATCATCCCGCGGCTCTACATCATCCACGTGCTCCTGCTGCCGGGCATCCTGCTCGCGCTCATCGCGGTGCACGTCGGCCTGGTCTGGTACCAGAAGCACACCCAGTTCCCCGGCCCCGGCCGCACCGAGGGCAACGTCGTCGGCGTCCGGATCCTGCCGGCCTTCGCGGCCAAGGGCGGCGCGTTCTTCGCCGTCTCGGTCGGCGTGATGGGGCTGATGGGCGGCCTGCTGCAGATCAACCCGATCTGGCACCTCGGCCCGTACAACCCGTCGCAGATCTCCGCGGGATCGCAGCCCGACTTCTACATGGGCTGGTCCGACGGCATGGCCCGGCTGTTCCCGGCGTGGGAGATCTACCTCGGCGACTACACCATCCCGGCGGCGTTCTGGGCCACCGCGGCGTTCCTCCCGGTGATCTTCGTCCTGGCGGGCGCGTATCCGTGGATCGAGGCGCGCTTCACCAAGGACAAGGCCCTGCACAACCTCCTGCAGCGCCCCCGGGACGTCCCCGTCCGCACCTCGCTGGGTGCGATGGCGATCATGTTCTACTTCGTGCTGCTGGTCAGCTCGGCGAACGACTGGTTCGCCTACTTCTTCGACGTGTCGCTCAACGCCACGACGTGGATGGGCCGCATCGGCCTGCTGATCCTGCCGCCGATCACGTACTACGTGACCTACCGGATCTGCATCGGCCTGCAGAAGGGCGACCGCGCGGTCCTCGAGCACGGCATCGAGACCGGCATCATCAAGCGGCTCCCGCACGGCGAGTTCATCGAGGTGCACCAGCCGCTGGCCGGGGTCGACGCGCACGGCCACCCCATCCCGCTGGAGTACCAGGGCGCCCCGGTGCCCAAGCGGATGAACCAGCTCGGCTCCGGCGGCTCGCCGGTCCCCGGCTCGCTGCTCACGCCGGACCCGGTCGAGGAGACGCGCGCGCTGGAGCAGGCCCGCGCCGAGGAGGCCGCGGCCGAGGCCGCCGCCCACGGCGGTCGGGACGGCGACGGCGAGCGCGAAGCGCGCACCGAGCAGCGCGGCGTGCTGTCCGGCAGCCCGAAGGACGTCGAGGACTGACGCCGGCTCGCCACGAACCGGCCCCAGCGGTCGCAGGCGGAGGGCCCCACCCGATCCCGGGTGGGGCCCTCCGCCGTTCCGGTCGCCGGGTGCACCCGACCCGTCCGGACGGGGAGGGCGGGTGGCCGCCGACACAGCGGTGCGCTACTGTCCTACCCGTGCGTAACACCCTCGCGGCGGCCCTCCTCGGAGGCGCTGCCACCGACGCGGCCGTACCGCCGCGCGCCGGCTGAGCCAGGCCGCCGGCGCGCCGCTCCCTCTTTCCGCACACGTCCGAGGCCTGGCTCGGGTCCCCCACCGCCGTACGGACCCAGGAGCCCATCGTGACCGTTCTGGACCACTCCCCCCGCACCAGCTGGACCCCCCGCATCCCCCGCCGCCACGAGATCGTCACCACCGGCGGCATGGAGGGCGTCCTGCACGTCGGTGACGCGCTGCGCGCCGGCGGGTACCCCGTCCGCGACTTCGTCGCCGACGTCCGTGACGGCGTCCCCTACAGCTCCGTCACCTGCACGGTCTCGCTCACCAGCGCCGAGGCCGCCTCGTTCGCCGAGCGCCTGGGCCGCTGCCCGGCGGTCGTCTCCGTCGAGCCCTGCTGACCCGGGCGGTTCCGCGGAACCGCCCACGGCTGTCGGGGTGGGGTGCGACGATCGAACACATGTTCGCATCGACGCCCCTGAAGACCATCGAGTCCGAGCTCGTCACCCTGGCGGGGCACCTCGCCGCCGGCACCTGCCGGTTCCTGCAGCTGCTGGCCGAGTTCGACGCGCGCCGCGGCTGGGCGGAGCCCGGCCTGCGCTCGTGCGCGCACTGGCTGGGCTGGCGCATCGGGCTGTCCGCGCGCACCGCCCGGGACCACCTCCGCGTCGCGCACGCCCTGCAGGGCCTGCCGCGCACCACGGCGGCGTTCGCGGAGGGCCGCGTGTCCTACTCCAAGGTGCGCGCGCTGACCCGGGTCGCCACCCCCGCCTCGGAGGAGGCGCTGCTCGGCATCGCGCTGCACGGCACGGCCGCCCAGCTCGACGAGCTGGTGCGCGCGGCCCGCGGGGTGCTCCACCCGCAGCCGGCCGAGGCCCGCCGGGCCCTGCGCACGAGCCGGGCCGCCGACGGGTCGCTGATCGTCCGGCTGCGCATCCCCGCCGACCGCGGGCACGCCCTGATGGCCGCGATCGGGGCGGCGCTGGACGACCCTGGGCTCGACGACCCGGGCGGCGGTTCCGCGGAACCGCTCCCCCACCTCCCCGGCACCGACCCCGCCGTCCGCGAGCGGGCCCTGCGGCAGGGACTGGAGCACGACACCGGCCCCGCGCTCGACCCCCTCGCCGCCCGGCGGCTCGACGCCCTGCTCGACCTGGTCGACGGCGCGGTCACGGCCCGCCCGGCGCAGCTGGTCGTCCACGTGCGGGCGGAGGAGAGCCACCCGGACGGGACCGGCCCGGGCGACGACCCCACTGCCGGTCCGGCGGCCTGGGTCGACGGCGGCCCGCCGCTCGCCCCGGCCACGGCCGCCCGCCTCACCTGCACCGCGCCCGCCCGCGCGCTGCTGACGGGGCGCCGGGGCGCGCCGCTGCACCTGGGCCGGAAGCGGCGCGGGGTCTCCGCGGCCCAGCTCCTGGCCCTGCGCGTGCGGGACGGGGGCCGCTGCGTGGTGCCCGGCTGCGGCGCCGCCCGCCACCTGCACGCCCACCACCTGCGCCCGTGGGCCCTCGGCGGGCCGACCGACCTCGACAACCTGGCCCTGGTGTGCGGGCTGCACCACCGGCTGGTCCACGAGGGCGGCTACACGCTGGCCCGCGACGGCGACGCGCTGGTGTTCCGCCGCCCCGACGGCACCGCCGTCCCCGCCGCCGGCCCGCCCACCCGCGGCCGCTCCGACCGGCTCGTCGCCGACCACACCCGCGCCCGCATCGACGACCGGACCATCACCCCGGACTGGGCCGGCCAGCGGCTGGACCTGCACTACGCCGTGTCGGTGCTCCTGCCCACCCTGCAGGCGGCCGCGTAGCCGCCGGCCGGTTCAGAACCACTCGGCGTCAGAACCACTCGGGCAGCACGTCGAGCGTGGTGCGGTCCAGGCTCTCCAGCAGCGCGAACTGCGGGCCGGTGCGCGGCAGGTCGTGGCGGAAGAACCAGTCGGCGGCGGCGCGCTTGCCACGGGCGAGGTCGTCGTCGCGCCCGTCCAGCGCCACCAGCTGCGCGAGCCAGACCCAGGCCACCACGACGTGCCCGACGGCCTCCAGGTAGACCGAGGAGTTGGCCAGCGTCACGGCCGGGTCGCCCGCGGCCCACAGCGCGGCGGTCACCTCGCGCACGCGCGTGACGGCGGCGTCGAGGGTGCCGGTGTGCTCGTCGAGACCGGCGTCGCGCGCCCGCGTCACGGTCGAGCCGATCGTGTCCAGCAGCAGCTCCAGCCCCGCCCCGGACCGCATGACGACCTTGCGGCCGAGCAGGTCGAGCCCCTGGACCCCGTGGGTGCCCTCGTGGATCGGGTTGAGCCGGTTGTCGCGGTAGAACTGCTCGACGGGGTGGTCGCGGGTGTAGCCGTAGCCGCCGTGCACCTGGATGGCCAGGTCGTTGGCGGCCAGGCACCACTGCGAGGGCCAGCTCTTCGCCACCGGGGTGAGCACGTCGAGCAGCAGGTGGGCCCGGTCCCGCTCCTCGGCGGTGGCCGCCGTGCGCTCCTCGTCCAGCAGCCGCGCGCAGTACAGCACCAGGGCGACGGCGCCCTCGGCCCACGCCTTCTGGGCGAGCAGCATGCGCGCGACGTCGGAGTGCTCGACGATCGCGACCGGCCGCCCGTCGCGCCGGCCCTGCACGCGGGTGCGGGCGTACTCCACGGCGTGCAGGTAGCCGGTGTACCCCAGCGCGGCCGCGCCCCCGCCGACACCGACGCGGGCCTCGTTCATCATGTGGAACATGTAGGCGAGCCCGTGGTGCTCCTCGCCGACCAGGTGCCCGACGGCGCCGCCGCGCTCGCCGAAGTTGAGCACCGTGTTGACGGTCCCCCGGTAGCCCATCTTGTGGTTCAGCCCCGCCAGCGACACGTCGTTGCGCTCGCCCGAGGGCAGCACCCGCGGCACGAGGAACAGCGAGATGCCCTTCACCCCGGCCGGTCCGCCGGGGATCTTCGCGAGCACCAGGTGGACGATGTTCTCGCTGAGGTCGTGCTCGCCGCCGGAGATCCACATCTTGGTGCCGCGGAGCCGGTACGTGCCGTCGGGCTGCGGCTCGGCGCGGGTGGTGATGTCGGCCAGCGACGAGCCGGCCTGCGGCTCGGACAGGCACATCGTGCCGAAGACGCGGCCCTCCACCATCGCGGGGACGTACTGCGCGACCTGCTCGGGCGAGCCGTGCGCGCACAGCAGGTTCGCGGCGGCGATGGTGAGGAACGGGTAGGCCGAGGTGGCGATGTTGGCGGCCTGGAACCACAGGAAGCAGGCCTGGGCGACGGTCTGGGGCAGCTGCATCCCGCCGACGGCCTCGTCCATCGCCGCACCGGTGATGCCGGTCTGCGCGAACACCGCCAGCGCCTCGGCGACCTCGGGCACGAGGTGCACCCGCTCGCCGTCGAACACCGGTTCCTGCAGGTCGGCGGCCCGGTTGTGCGGTGCGAAGTGCTTGGTGGCCACCTGCTCGGCGAGGTCGAGCACCGCGTCGAAGGTCTCGCGCGAGTGCTCGGCGAACCGCTCCCGCCCGGTCAGCTCACCGACCCGGAGCCAGTCGTGGAGCAGGAAGTCCAGGTCGGGGCGGGACAGCAGCAGCGAACGCACCCCCGCAGGCTAACCCGGGGTGGGGGCGCCCCCCACCGGTGAACCGAGCGCGGACTCCAGCATCTCCGCCATCCGGGCCACCTTCACCCGCTCCGCGCCGCGCAGGCCGCCGCGGCGCACCTCCTCGGCGTCGAGCCGCAGCCATGCGGTCCAGTCCACGGGGCGGACGCCGTGCTCGGCGAGCGCGGCGCGCAGCGCGGCCGGCTCCGGGCGGGCGGGGGCGGGCAGGCCGGGCAGGTCCTCCAGCACCGCCTGCACGGTCTCCTGGGCGTCGCCCTTGTTCGTGCCGATCACGCCGGTCGGGCCGCGCTTGATCCACCCCGTGACGTAGGCGCCGGGCACCGGCGTCCCGTCGCGGACGACGCGCCCGGCCGCGTTGGGCACGGTGCCCGTGGCGGCGTCGAAGGGCAGGCCGGGGATCGGCTCGGCGGCGTAGCCGATCGCGCGGACGACGAGGCCGACGTCGAGGACCTCGGTCTCGCCGGTGCCGCGCACCCGGCCGTCGGCGTCGATCGCGTTGCGCTCCACGACGATCCCGCTGACCCGCCCGCCGGTGCCCGTGCCCAGCACCTCCACCGGGGTGCGCAGGAAGCGCAGGTGCACGCGCCGCGGCGCCCTGGTGGCGGCGTTCGCGGTCCACTCGGTGAGCATGTCGAGGTTCTGCCGCTGCCTGCGGTCCTCCGGGGCGTCGACCCCGGCGGCGAGCAGGCCGTCGTCGTGCACCAGGACGTCGGCGTGCGCGAGGTCGCCGATCTGGCGCAGCTCGGCCGGGGTGAAGCGGACGTGCTGCGGCCCGCGCCGGACGAGGACGTGCACGTCGCGGACGGCGCTGGAGCGCAGGGCGTCCAGGACGGGGCCGGGGACGTCGGTCTCGGCCATCTCGTCGGCCGTGCGGGCGAGCACGCGCGCGACGTCGAGGGCCACGTTCCCGGCGCCGACGACGGCGACGCCCGGGTGGTCCAGCGGCGGGTCGAGGTCGACGTGGTCGGGGTGGCCGCAGTACCAGCTCACGAACGCCCCGGAGCCCAGCGACCCGGCCAGGTCCTCCCCCGGCACGCCCAGCGCGCGGTCGACGCTGCTGCCGGTGGCGTGCACGACGGCGTGCACGTGCTCGCGCAGCGCGTCCAGGGGGAAGCCGCCCTCCCCGATCGGGACGCCGCCGAGGAACTCCACGTGGGCGGGCTCGAACGGCTTGCGGAGCACGCGGATGACCGACTTCATCTTCACGTGGTCCGGGGCGACCCCGTAGCGGACGAGACCGTAGGGCGCGGGCAGCCGGTCGATCACGTCGACGTCGATCGGCTCGCCCGACGCCAGCAGCGCCGCCGCCGCGTAGAGGCCGGAGGGGCCGGCTCCGATCACGGCGACGCGGTACCGGTCCGAAGATCGCTGCTCCATGGCCCGATCCTGCCTCCCGGCGCCGCACGGGTCGAGCAAGGCGAACCTCAGTCGCGAACGAGCGGCGGGAAGCGCGGCGGGCGCTTCTCCAGGTAGGACGCCACCCCCTCGCGCAGGTCGGGGCCGCCGATGACCGCGTCGACCTCGGCGTAGGAGCGCTGCAGCGCGGTGTCGAACGAGCCGTCGAGCTCGTCGAGGACCTGCCGGGCGATCACCGCCATCGCGTTCGGGGCGCAGTTGCGCGCGAGGTCGCCCGCGTAGGCCTGCGCGGCGGCGAGCACGTCGTCACGGGGCACGACGCGGCTGACCAGCCCGAGCCGCAGCGCCTCGGCCGCGTCGACCTTGCGGGCGGACAGCAGCAGGTCCAGCGCGTTCTCGACGCCGACCAGCCGCGGCAGCGTCCAGGCGATGCCGTACTCGGCGACCAGGCCGCGGCGGGCGAACGCGGTGGAGAACCGGGCCGTGTCGGCGGCGAACCGGACGTGGCAGAACAGCGCCTGCACCAGCCCGACGCCCGCGCACGCGCCGTTGATCGCGGCGATCAGCGGCTTGGGGAAGCGGCGCGGCACGTCGACCGGGCGGTGCGGCAGGACCGCCCCCTCCTCGCCCAGCCCGCCGAGGCGGGACATGTCGGCGCCCGGGCAGAACGACGTCCCCGCACCGGTGACGACCACGGCCCGCACGCCCGGGTCGGCCGCGGCCGCCGTGAGATGGGCGTAGTAGCCCTGCTCCAGGTCCTCGCCCCACCCGTTGTGCCGCTCGGGGCGGTTGAACGTGAGGGTGAGGACGCCGTCCGCGTCGCGCTCGGCCAGCACCGCATCAGCCATGGGCGCACCGTAACCGAACGGCCGGGTGAAGATCGGGTAGTCGAGCCGCTACCGTACGCGGTCATGCAGCGCCCCTCGCCAGCGCGGCCCTTCGGCAAGCGCGTGCTCGTCGAGATCTCGCACGCCATCGAGCGGTTCGCCCTCGCCGCGGAGCCGGGAACACCGCTCCTCGTCGTCGCGATGTTCCAGCGGCTGTCCTACTTCGAGCGCGAGGCGCAGGTGTACCGCGACATCGCCGCGCGCAGCACCGTCACGCTCGTCGGGCTGGTCGCGGACTTCCCGCCCCAGCTGCCGGCCGGGGTGCGGCACGTCCTGCTCGGGGAGGACGACGAGCTGGCCCGCGAGTGGAGCGTCACGGTGCTCGGCCCGCACGGCGGGGCCACGCTCGTGGCCGTGGACTCCGAGACCGTCGACCCGGCGGCGCACACCCTCGAGGAGGGCCGCCGGTTCCACGGGCACTGGTCCTTCCGCCGCGAGGACGCCTACCGCGAGGCGCTGCGGCTGCGCGACAGCCTCGGGGTCTCCGCGGACACCCGCGCGCGCATCGACGAGGTGCTGGAGGCGGTGCTCGCCGTGCCGGAGCCCGCGGAGCAGACCTGGTGGGACGTGCCGCTGCGGTTCCTCGTCGACCGGCTCGACCACACCGTCGACGCCGGCGCCGCGGTGCAGGCCCGGCTCGACTCGGCCGTCGCCCACCTCGACGAGGTGGGCGAGCGCGACGCCCGGACCGGCCTGTTCACCCCCGCGTTCCTGCAGCGCTGGACCTCCGGGCTGGGTCCGGGGCTGCCGGTCGGGCTGGTGCTGCTGCGGGTGCCGGGCCTGGGCGACCTGCGGGCCCGCTACGGCCTGCGCGCCGAGCTGGCCGCGATGACCGGCGTGTCGCGCAGCATCCAGGGGCTGCTCACCCGCAGCGACCGGCTGGTGCAGCTCGACCGGCAGGACTTCCTCGTGGTGCTGCCGTCCTGGCCGGTCGGGCACGTGCACGTGCTGTGCGACGAGGTGTGCGCGCGGGTGGCGAAGCTCGACCAGCAATACCCGTTCGTGCCGCTGCCCGCCACGGGCGCGGCGACCGTCACCCGCGAGCAGCCGCTGCCGATCGACCGGCTCGTCGCGCAGGTGGAGGGCAGGCGCCAGGCGGCCCCGGCGGGCGGGCCGGCGCTGATCGGCTGACCCGCCGGCGGGCCGATCAGGCCGGGACCCCGCGGAAGGTGCGCCGGTAGTCGGCCGGGGCCACGCCGACGACCTTGCGGAAGTGGTGGCGCAGCAGCGCGCCCGCCCCGAAGCCGCAGCGCTGGGCGACGTCGTCGACGCCGAGGTCGGTGTCCTCCAGCAGCCGCTGCGCGAGCAGCACCCGCTGCAGGGTGAGCCAGCGGTGCGGGGTGGTGCCGGTCTCGGCGACGAACCGGCGGGCGAACGTGCGGTCCGACATGCGCGCGCGCCGGGCCAGGTCGGACACCGCGTGCTCCTCGGCGAGGTGCTCCAGCACCCAGTCCAGCACCGGGGCCAGGCCGTCGGACGAGCAGCTGGGGATCGGCTGCTCGACGTACTGGCGCTGGCCGCCGTCGCGCTGCGGGGGCACGACCATGCGGCGGGCGATCGTGTTCACCGCGCCGCTGCCCAGCTCGCGGCGCACGACGTGCAGGCAGGCGTCGATGCCGGCCGCGGTGCCCGCGCTGGTGACGATGTCGCCGTCGTCGACGTAGAGGACGTCCGGGTCGACCACGGCGCGCGGGTACCGCTCGCGCAGCTCGTCGACGTTCATCCAGTGCGACGTGCAGCGGCGGCCGTCGAGCAGCCCGGCCGCGCCCAGCACGAAGACCCCCGAGCAGACGGCCAGCAGCGTGGCCCCGCCGGCGTACGCGGCGCGCAGCGCCTCCAGCACCTCGGGGGCGAACTCCCGCTCCCGCGTGGCGGCGACGGCGACGAGGTCGGCCCCGGCGAGCCCCTCCAGCCCGTGGTCGGGGACGACCGACGCGCCGACGGTCGTGCGCAGCGGGACGCCCGCCTCCGGGCCGCAGACCCGCAGCTCCAGCGGCGGGAGGCCGTCGCCGGTGCGGTCGATGCCGAAGACCTCGCAGATGGTCGCGAACTCGAACGGCGAGACCGCGGGCAGCACGAGCGCGGCGACGGAGCGGAGCATGGCGGGATTTTAGCGCACGGCGACAGCACTGCCACTGTTGGCGCGATGTACATGGGCGGATAGTTCCTGCCATGACCACCGCACTCGTCGTCCTCGTCCTCGTCGGCCTCGCCGTGTGGCTCTCCGCGGCCCGACCGACCCTCCCCGGCACCGGCCCCGCCCCGGCCGACCGCGACCGGGAGCGCCAGCTCGGCGAGCTGCGCGCCCTGACCTGCTCGCGGGCCGACGTCCACCTGTGACCGCTCCACCCGTGACATCCGTCAGTCCGCGCTGCTGACCGCGGGCACTGCCGGGACCCGGGCGGTCACGGCACAGTGATGCCATGACCACTGAGGTGCTGCGGATCTCCGGGGTACGGCATCGCTACGGCGCCCAGGTCGCGCTCGACGGCGTCGACCTGGCGGTCCGGGCCGGGGAGTGCGTCGCCCTGCTCGGGCCCAACGGCGCGGGCAAGACCACGCTGATCGGGCTGGCCACGGGGCTGCTCGCCCGGCAGGCCGGGGAGGTCGCCGTCTGCGGCGCCGACCCGCGCCGGGCGGCGACCCGCCGCAGGCTGGGCGTGGTGCAGCAGGAGCGCGGGTTCCCGCCGACCGAGACCGTCCGCGAGCTCGTCCGCGGGGCCGCGGTGCGCGCCGGGCGGTCCCCGGACGCGGCGGGCCCCGTGCTCGACGAGGTGGGCCTGGGCGACCTCGCCCGGCGCCGCGCGCGCCGGCTCTCCGGCGGCCAGCAGCAGCGCGTCGCCCTGGCGATGGCGCTGGTCGGCGCGCCCGACCTGCTGCTGCTCGACGAGCCGACCGTCGGCCTGGACGTGGCCGCCCGCCGCGACTTCTGGACCGACCTCGCCCGGCGCCGCGACGCCGGCGTCGGGCTGCTGCTCACCACGCACGTCGTCGAGGAGGCGGCGGCGGTGGCCGACCGGGTGGTCGTGCTGCACCGCGGCCGCGTCGTCGCCGCCGACACCCCGGCCGGGCTCGTGGCACTGCTGCCCGACCGCACCATCAGCGCCCGCACCGCGCTCGACGACGTCGCGCTGCGCGCCCTGCCCGGCGTGCGCACGCTCGCCCGCGAGGGCGACCGGGTCCGGGTCGGCACGGCGGAGCCCGAACGCGTCCTGCGCGACTGGCTGGCCCGCGACCACGGGCTGGCCGAGCTGCGGGTGGAGGGGGCCGGGCTGGAGGCGGCGCTGCTGGCGCTCACCGGGGAGGAGGTTCCGGCATGATGGACCGGCTCGACGCCCGGGCCCTGCGCTCGGAGACCGGCGAGGGGCTGCGCGCGATCCTGCGCGAGCCGACCGCCCTGTTCTTCTCGGTGCTGATGCCCGTGGCCTTCTACGCGCTGTTCACCGGCGTGTTCGGCCGCGGCACCGGGGAGGGCGGGCTGCCGTACGCCGTCACGTCGCTGGCGGGGTACGGGGCCTTCGGCGTGGTGGCGGTGATGCTGCTCAACCCCGGCATCGGCGTCGCGGAGGACCGCACCCGGGGGTGGCTGCGGGTGAAGAAGGTGTCGGCCACCCCGATCGGCGTGGTCCTCGCGGCGCGGGTGATGGCCGCGCTGCCCTACGCGGTGGGGGTGCTGCTGGCGATGAGCGCGGTGTCGGTGCTCCTCGCCGGGCCGGTGCTCGACCTCGGCACCTGGGCGCTGCTCATGGCCGCGCTCCTGCTGGGCGCGCTCCCGTTCGCGCTGTTCGGCCTGGCCGTCGGCTTCGTCGCCTCGTCCGGCACGACCGCCGCCGTGCTCAACGCCGTGCGGTTCCCGATGGTGCTCGCGTCGGGGCTGTGGATCCCGCTGGAGCTGCTGCCCGGGTTCCTGCAGGCGATCGCGCCGTTCCTGCCGACCTACCATCTCGCGCGGCTGGCGATGGCCCCGCTCACCGGCGGGCCCGTGCTCGGGCCGCTGCTGGCGCTGCTGCTCACCACCGCCGTCGGCGCCCTGCTGGCCGGGCGGGCCTACCGGGACATGCGGGTATGACCCGGATCCGCGGGGCGTCGCTGTGGTACCTGGGGTTCCTCGCCTACCTGGTGCTCCAGCCGCTGTTCGACCCCGACGCCGGGGTGCTGCTCTGGACGGTCACCGGCGCGTCGATCGTGCTGTTCGTCGCGTTCTGGACCGTCACGCAGCTGCGCCCCGCCCCGCCGGGGCACTGGTCCCCCGCCCTCGTCGCCCTGCTCGGCGTGCTCGTCGTGCCGGTCAACGGGGGCGCCACCGTCTTCTTCGTCTACGCCGCCGCGTACGCCGGGACGCAGCTGCCGCGCCCGGTCGCGCTGCGCTGGCTGGTCGCGCTGAGCCTGCTCGTCGGCGCCGCGGGGCTGATCTCGCCGGTGCCCCAGCCGTACCTGCTGCTCAGCACGCTGCCGCCGCTGGTGAGCGTGTGGATCGTCGGGCTGGCGTGCGCCGACGAGCGCAGGCGGGAGCGGGAGAGCGCGGCCGAGCAGGCGAGGGTCGAGCACCTCTCCACCCTCGCCGAGCGCGAGCGCATCGCCCGCGACCTGCACGACCTGCTCGGCCAGACCCTCACCGGCATCGTCGTGCGCGCCCAGCTCGCGCAGCGGCTCCCGGCGGGCGACGCTGCGGCGGAGATGGCCGTCGTCGAGACGATGGCCCGGGACGCGCTCACCGAGGTGCGGGCCACGGTGTCGGGCTGGCGGCAGGTCTCGCTCGACGACGAGCTCGTCGTCGCCCGTGACGCGCTGGCCGCCGCGGGCGTCGCGCTGGAGGCGGTGCGCGACGACGACCTCGTGCTCACCCCGTCGGCGGAGTCGGCGCTCGCCCTGGCGCTGCGGGAGGCCGTGACGAACGTGGTCCGCCACGCCGGCGCCACCCGCTGCGTCGTGACGCTGGCGCGGGCCGGCGGCGAGGTCCGCCTGGAGGTCGCCGACGACGGGTCGGGCGGCGGCGGCGCCGACGGCAACGGCCTGTCCGGGATGCGGGAGCGGATCACCGCGCTGGGCGGCACCGTGCGCCGGATCGCCCAGGACGGCACCGCGCTCGTCGTCGCGCTGCCGGAGCGGGTGGCCGCGTGATCCGGCTCGTGCTGGCCGAGGACCAGGCGATGGTGCTCGGGGCGTTCGCGCGGCTGCTGTCGATGGAGGACGACCTCGAGGTCGTCGCCACCGCCGTCGACGGGCCGGCGGCGCTGGCCGCGGTGCGCCGGCACGACCCGGACGTGCTGGTCACCGACGTGGAGATGCCCGGGGCCACCGGGCTGGAGGTCGCGGCGGCGCTGCAGGGCGGACGGACCCGGCTGGTGATCGTCACGACGTTCGCCCGCTCGGGCTACCTCCGGCGCGCGATGGACGCCGGCGTCACCGGCTACGTCCTCAAGGACGCCCCGATCGACCGGCTCGTCGACACGATCCGCCGCGTGCACGCCGGTGAGCGCGTGATCGACCCGGCGCTGGCGGTGGCGGCGTGGGACGCGGCCGACCCGATGACCGACCGGGAGCGCGACGTCCTGCGCCTGGCCGCCGACGGCCTGCCCAACAGCGAGATCGCCGCCACGCTGTTCCTGGCGGAGGGCACCGTCCGCAACTACCTGTCGACCGCCATCACCAAGCTCGGGGTGCGCAACCGGATCGAGGCGGCGCGGGTGGCGCGGGACCGGGGCTGGCTCTGACCCGTGCGTGCGAACCGTGGCCAGGGCCACGGTTGCCGCTCTCGAGGTGCGACTGGCACTGCCCGTACTCGAGTGGGGGTATCCGTACTAACGTGCGGCGATGCAGCTCAACCGGCCGCTCGCCGTCGTCACCC
>JAPLAT010000479.1 GCA_026393175.1 Pseudonocardiales bacterium | reverse complement strand
CAGGTCGAGCCCGGAGAACAGGACCCGGGCGCCGTGACCCGCGGCGAGGTCGGTGGCCTGGAGGGTGGCGCTCATGTCCGTCGGTCGGGGCGGGGCAGGGTCAGCGCGCGGGGACCCCGGCGTCGCGGACGCCCTTGGGGTCGGCCGGGGTCCGCCCCTCGTCCGCGCGGGCCGCGAGCGGGCCCTTGGCGCGGCGCTGCAGCCAGCGCCGCCCGGTGTGCAGCACCTTCGACACGGTGTTCGGGCCCCGGCGGGCCTCGATCGCGTCACCCACCTTGCCGAGCAGGAAACCGACCACCGGCGCGCCGACGGCAAGGATCAGCCACATCCGCAGCCGGCGGGAGAAGAAAGCCCACATGTCGCACGTCCTCACGGGGACGGCACGCCCGGCCGCCCTCGCCGCAGACCCTAGCCAGGCCGGCGGGGTCGCACCGATCGGGCCGGGGGAGGGCCGGAGCGGGAGCGCGCGGGCCCGCTCGCCCACTCGGGTGAAGATGGCTGGAGCGGTCACTCCGCACCTGCGCATCGGAACGGCTGTTCACCCGGTAGATCGGCGACTTGTTCGCCCGGACAGGTGACCAAGTGGGGGTCCGCTCGCCACCGGTCGCCCGCGCGGGAGCGTGTCCGGCCCACGACCGGGCGTATCTGTCGTGCCCGACACGTCGTTGAGGCGCCGATGGAGGAGCCGGCCGTCCGGCTCGCCAACGCCGCCGACGCCGACGGGAGGAGCGCAGGAGGCCCCGAACGCGCCGCGATCCGTCCGTCCCCCGAGAACCCGCCCCGGCCCGGTCCCTGCCGGCCTCCCTGCAGGCGTGTTCCCGCTCCCGGTCCGCACCCGAACGACGCCCGCCCCTCCCTCGGTGGGCCTGCACCGCTCCCCTGGAAGAGGTCCCCTGGATGGCCACCCACCGTTTCGCCCCCGCCGAACCGGGCACCACCCCGACGGCGGGGTTCAGCCGCCGCGCGTTCCTCGGCTTCGTCATCGCCGCGCCGACGCTGGTCGTCGCCGCCGACCTGACCGGCGTGTTCGGCACGTCCTCCGCCGCGGCGGCCCCGCTGCCCACGCCGCCGCAGACGCCCGAGATCTACGACCTGCTCGACGCCCTGCGCGACGCCGCCCGGCCCACGGCCAACCTCATCCGCATCGAGGTCGGCTCCGACGGCACCGTGTCGTTCGCGCTGCCCCGCTCGGAGAACGGCCAGGGCATCATCACCTCCACGCAGATGATCATCGCTGAGGAGATGGACCTCGAGGTCGACCAGGTGCGCGTCACCCTCGCCGACGCCCGTCCGGAGCTGCTGTTCAACCAGCTGACCGGCGGGTCGAGCACCACGTTCACGACCTACACGGCCATCCGGGTGGCCGCCGCGCTGGCCAGGGGCCGCCTGCTCGACGCCGCCTCGGCACTGCTGGAGCAGGACGTCGCGACGCTGACCAGCCGCAACGGCGTCATCGAGGGCACGGCGGGCTCGCTCGGCTTCGGCGAGCTCGCCGGCCGCGCCGCCAGCAGCGTCACCGAGCCGGTGCAGGTGCTGCTCAAGGACCCGTCGGAGTTCCGGGTCATCGGGACCCCGCAGCGCAAGACCGACCAGCGCGCCATCGTCACCGGGCGGAAGCGGTTCGTCACCGACCTGCAGATCGAGGACGCGCTGCCGACCGTCGTCTGCCGCGCGCCGGAGCTCAACGGCACGCCGGACAGCGTGAACAACATCGACGAGGTCCGGCGGATGCCGGGCGTCACCGACGTGGAGGTCGTCGGCTTCGGGGTCGCCGTCCGCGCGGCCACGTTCGGCCAGGCCGTCGACGCGGTCAACGCGCTGGACGTGAACTGGAACCCGGGCACCGTGTCCGGCGAGGACGACGAGTCCATCCTGGCCGCGGTCAAGGCGGCCGAGCTGCCGATGGTGGTGCCCTCGGGCGTGGGCGAGACGATCGACGCGTCGTTCACGTTCTACTTCAAGAGCGGCAGCTCGCTGGAGACCAACTCCGCGATCGCCGACGTCCGCGACGGCTCCGCCGAGATCTGGGGCCCGGCGAAGAACCCGATCGCCGCGCAGGGCGAGATCGCCAAGATCCTCGGCCTCCCGGTGGGTGCCGTGACGTTCCACGTGACCGAGGGTGGCGGGTCGTTCGGCCGCAAGCTGTTCTTCGACGCGGCGCTGGAGTCCGCGGAGATCTCGCAGAAGATGGGCAAGCCCGTCAAGCTGATGTGGACCCGCGCCGACGACGCCCGCCAGGGCCGCGTGCACCCGCTGTGCACCTCGCGCATCCGCGCCCAGATCACCGGCGACTCGGTGCTCAGCTTCGAGCAGCGCCACACCAGCGTGTCCTCGGAGATCAACCCCGGCCTCGGCGAGCCGATCACCGCGGCCGCGATCAAGGCGCCGCTGGCGAACCTGACCTTCTCCGAGTCGGTGTTCGAGCTGACGCAGGTCACGCCCTACAACTTCGGGGTGTCGACGCGCCTGCTCAACGAGGTCGACATGCGCTTCAACACCCAGAGCATGCGCAACATCTATTCGCCCGACGTCGCCACGGCCCGCGAGCTGATGGTCGACCTGCTGGCCGAGAAGATGGGCCGCGACCCCTACGAGTTCCGCCTCGAGTTCCTCAAGACCGACCGCATGCGCGCGGTGCTGGAGAAGGTCGCCGAGGAGGGCGACTGGGGCCGCTCGATGCCCGAGGGCACCGCCCAGGGGCTGGGCTTCCACTTCGAGTACAAGGGCGTCGCCGCCGCGCTCGTGGAGATCGACACCCGCCCCGCGACGGTCGACCGGCCGATCCGCCAGGGCGTCACCGGGCCCCGCGTCACGAAGGTGACCTACGCCGTCGACCCCGGCCTGGTGATCAACCCGCGCGGCGTCGAGGCGCAGATGATGGGCGGGATCAACGACGCCATCGCGCTGATCCTCACCTCCAGCCTGCACCTGCGGGACGGCGCGTTCCTCGAGGCCAGCTGGGACAACTACTTCTACACCCGGCAGTGGAACACCCCGCCCGAGATGGACATCCACATCGTCGACTCGGGGGCCCCGGAGCCCGGCGGCATCGGCGAGTTCGGGGTGGCGGCCACCTGCGGTGCCGTCGCCACCGCCTACCGGCGGGCCACCGGCACGACGCCGGAGTACTTCCCGATCAACCACAAGGACCCGTTGCCGTTCGAGCCGTACCCGACGGTGCCGCCGATCCCGCCGTCGCCGACCAACGGTCTCGACTTCACCTTCTAGGAGCCCGACATGCCCACACAGACCTTCATCCTCAACGGGGAGTCCGTCACCGTCGAGGTCGAGGACGACGTCCGCCTGCTCTGGGTGATCCGGGACCTGCTGGGGGTCACCGGTCCGAAGTACGGCTGCGGCATCAACGTCTGCAAGGCCTGCACGAGCCACATCAACGGCAAGGCGTTCAACCCCTGTTCGGTGCCGGTCTCCGACATCTCCGCCGATGACGAGATCACCACGATCGAGGGTCTGGCCGACACGGTGGACTCGGATCTGCACCCGATGCAGGAGGCCTGGATCGAGAAGGACGTCGCGCAGTGCGGTTACTGCCAGCCGGGTCAGATCATGGCCGCGGTGGCGAAGGTCCGCCAGTGCGCGGAGGAGGGCCGCAAGCTCGACGACGCGGCGATCGAGGAGATCCGCAACATCTGCCGGTGCGGCACGTACCAGCGGATCCGCGAGGCGATCTACGCCGGCGCGGAGAACATGTGAGGACGGACATGACGACCCGCAGGACCATCGTGGTGGGTGCCCTCGTCGCCGCCACCGCCCTCGGCGGCGCGGGCGTGGCCGCCGCCGCCTCCCCGGCCGACGACCTGGGCCAGGGCGGCAGCGCCGTCGTCGCGACGCTGGAGAACGCGGTCGCCTCGTTCGTCGACGCGATCGACGGCCGCGAGCCCGAGGGCGCCGACGGCCTGGAGACCGAGTTCCCCGACGCGGACCCGCGCTTCGTCGAGGGCCCGCTCGGAGGCCTGCTGGACCAGCCCCTCGAGTGACGACCCGGCGGGCGGCCGTCGCCGTCACGGGTACCGGCGTGGTGCGCGCGGGCGTACCCTCGGTCCCGTGGCGGGAGACCGCTCGGCCCTGCCGGGGCTGCTTCTCTACCTCGTCGTCGCAGTGGCTCCGACCCTCGTCTTCTGGATCGCCCTGCGGCTCATCCCGGCTGCCCACGCCCGCTGGTGCGAGCGCCGCGCCGGCCGCCGCGAGCAGCTGGGGCCCTCGCTGCAGCGCGTCGTCGCCGACGTGCGGCGGCTGCGCCGGGAGGTCCGCGGCGGTCAGCCGTGCACCCACACCCGCCGGGTGGCGGTGCTCGCGGCCTACGACGGCGCCCTGCTCGACCTGTGCCGCGTCGCGGGAGTGCCGGACCCGCCGCTGGCGGACGCCGCCGACGCCGACCGGCCCTTCGCCCGGCTGCTCACCGAGGCCGCGGTCGAGGACGCCGGCATCGCGCTCGACCCGCCGTGTGACGGGCCGCGGGCCGCGTAAAGTCGGTTTTACCCGTGTGGGAACGTCGACAGGGCGTCCCGCGTTGGACAGGATGCACAGCATTTCTCATCGGGAGGACCAGGTGCGCAGCAGCAGCAACCCGGCGTTCCGCAACCTGCCCAGCGGGCAGGGCGGCTACGCCACGTTCGACCGCCAGGGCGGCGGCATGATGGGGGCCGGAGCCGCCTATGCCGACGCCCAGGCCGCCCAGGTCGGGTACGGCCGCGCGGGCGCGGGAGAGCGCCCGCTGACCATCGACGACGTCGTCCTGAAGACCGGCCTCTCGGCCGGCACCGCACTCGCGGCGGGCACCCTCACCGCCGTCCTCGGGCTCTACGCACTCGCGCTGCCGGCGTTCGTCGTCGGCTTCGTCGTCTCGCTCGTGCTCATCTTCAAGCAGGAGTGGGCGAAGGCGCCGCTGGTGCTGCTCTACTCCGCCGCGATGGGCGTGGCGCTGGGCGGCATCACCGGGCTGTTCGAGAACATCTACCCGGGCATCGCCCTGCAGGCGATCGTCGGCACCGCGGGCGTGTTCGCCGGCATG
Organism: Pseudonocardiales bacterium; assembly: GCA_026393175.1. Taxonomy (GTDB): domain Bacteria; phylum Actinomycetota; class Actinomycetes; order Mycobacteriales; family Pseudonocardiaceae; genus Pseudonocardia. Next base: position 1,524 of record JAPLAT010000479.1, on the reverse strand, counting down.
CTGGTCGTCTACAAGACCGGCGCGGTGCGGGTCACCCCCCGCTTCACCAAGTGGCTGATGGGCGCGCTGATCGGCGTGGTCGTCCTGATGCTGTTCAACCTGGTGATGAGCCTGTTCGGGATCAACACCGGGCTCCGTGACGGCGGCCCGCTCGCCATCGGCTTCAGCCTGCTCGTGATCGCTGTGGCGGCGTTCAGCCTGCTGCTCGACTTCGACCAGGCCGACCGGGCCATCCGCGAGGGCGCCCCGGCGCGGTTCGCCTGGTACATCGCCTTCGGCCTGATGACCACGCTGGTCTGGCTCTACATCGAGATCCTGCGACTGCTGAGCTACCTGCGCTCGGAGTGACGCACCGACGCCGAACGGCCCGGCCCCCGAGGGGGCCGGGCCGTTCCGCGTCCACGGGTGTCAGCTCAGGCGCTCGAGCACCATCGCCATGCCCTGGCCACCGCCGACGCACATCGTCTCCAGGCCGATCGACTTGTCGACCGAGCGCAGGCCGTTGATCAGCGTCGTCGTGATCCGGGCGCCGGTCATGCCGAACGGGTGGCCCAGCGCGATCGCGCCGCCGTGCACGTTCAGCTTGTCCTCGTCGATGCCGAGGTCCCGGGCCGAGGGCAGGACCTGCGCCGCGAAGGCCTCGTTGATCTCGACGAGGTCGACGTCGTCGATGGTCATGCCGGCGCGGGCCAGCGCCTGCTTCGACGCCTCCACCGGGCCCAGCCCCATGATCTCCGGCGACAGGCCGGACACGCCGGTGGAGATCACGCGGGCGAGCGGGGTGATGCCCAGCTCCTCGGCCTTCGTGTCCGACATGATCACGAGCGCGGCGGCGCCGTCGTTGAGCGGGCAAGCGTTGCCCGCGGTGATCCGGCCGTCGGGGCGGAACACCGGCTTGAGCTGCGACACGCCCTCGTAGGTCGTGCCGGCGCGGGGCCCGTCGTCGGTGGAGACGACCGTGCCGTCCGGCAGTGTCACCGGCGTGATCTCGCGGGCGAAGAAGCCGTTGGCGATCGCCTTCTCGGCGAGGTTCTGCGAGCGGACGCCGAAGCGGTCCATGTCCTCGCGGGTGACGCCCTTCGCGCGCGCCAGGTTCTCCGCGGTCTGGCCCATGGCGATGTAGACGTCCGGGACGTCGCCGGTGGAGCGCGGGTCGGTCCAGGTGTCGGTCTCCGTCGTGGCGACGGCCGCGGTGCGGGCCTCGGCGTCGGCGAACAGCGGGTTGTGGGTGTCGGGCAGCGAGTCGGAGTTGCCCTTCGCGAAGCGGGACACCGTCTCCACGCCGGCGGAGATGAACACGTCGCCCTCGCCCGCCTTGATCGCGTGCAGCGCCATGCGCGTGGTCTGCAGCGACGACGAGCAGTACCGGGTGACGGTCGTGCCCGGCAGGGTGTCGTGGCCGAGCAGCACCGCCACGACGCGGGCCATGTTGTAGCCCTGCTCGCCGCCCGGGAGCCCGCAGCCGAGCATGAGGTCGTCGATCTGTCCTGGGTCGAGCTGCGGGACCTGGTCGAGCGCGGCCCG
>JAPLAT010000385.1 GCA_026393175.1 Pseudonocardiales bacterium | reverse complement strand
GAGGAGTTGAGGTTGCACCGCATCTCCTCCCCGCCGGTGCCGAGGAACTCCCCGGCCCCGACGGTGCGCCCGGTCTCGTCGGTGACCGTCACGGTGTAGGCCTCGCCCGCCGTGAAGCCGGTGGCGGTCAGCTTCACCTCCCTGCCCCCGGTGTGCGGGACGAGCGCCGCCTGCGCCCTGACCTGCGGGTCCAGCGCCCGCACCGCGACGGTCTCCAGCGGCGCGTCGGCCCCGCCCGCCGTGCCGACGAGGTAGCCCGCCCCGCCCGCGACCAGCACCGCGGCCGCCGCGGCGACGGCGGGCCACCGGACGGCCCGGCGGGAGGCCACCCGGTCCGCGGCCGGGCCGGCCGCCCGCACCTCGGCGATCAGCTCGTCGGACAGCGGCGGCGCGTACCCGGGATCGCCGTCGTCGTCGAGGCGCACCCGGTCGCGGGCCGCGCCGAGCAGCCCGGCCACCGGCGCGATCTCCTCGAGGTCCGCCCGGCAGGACGCGCAGGTGGCAAGGTGCTCGTGGACCGCGCGCCACCGGTCACCGGTGAGCTGGCCCAGCGCGTAGGGCCCCAGCTCCTCGCGGAGCTCCCGATGCGAAGCGCTCACAGCTGTACTCCCATTTCGTCCATCACCACGCGCAACGCCTTCAGCCCGTAGAACACGCGGCTGCGCACCGTCCCGACCGGGACCCCCAGCTCGGCCGACACCTCGGCGTACGGGCGCCCCCGCAGGTAGGTCTCCACCAGCACGACGCGGTGGTCGTCGGACAGGCGCCGCAGCGCCTCCTCGACCGTCCAGGCCGTCATCGTCGCCTCGTCGAAGCCACCGTCGCCCCCCGCCAGCGCGACGAGGCTGTCGGCCTCGACCGGATGCACCGGACGGACCGCGCGCCGTCGCGCGTGATCGATCACCAGGTTGCGGGCGATCGCGAAGAGCCACGCCCGCAGCGAACCGCGCCGAGCGTCGAAGCGGTCCGCCGTGCGCCACGCCCGCAGGAAGGTCTCCTGCACGACGTCCTCGGCCGCGCCGGCGTCGCCGAGCTGCCGCAGGACGAAACGGTAGAGCTCGGCCGCGTGCGCCCGGTGGGCGGCCCGCAGCGCGACCTCGTCGCGCGGGCCCCCGGTCCTCGCCGCGTCCACCACGGAAGGTGATACGCACGGTACCCACGAAGCGTTCACCGGCTGGCAAGATCTCGTCCGTGCAGTGGTGGCGCGACGCGGTCGTCTACCAGGTCTACGTGCGCAGCTTCACCGACTCCGACGGTGACGGCATCGGCGACCTGACGGGCGTCCGCGCGCGTCTGGGCTACCTGGAGCTGCTGGGCGTCGACGCCCTGTGGCTCACGCCGTTCTACACCTCGCCGATGGCCGACCACGGCTACGACGTGGCCGACCCGCGCGCCGTCGACCCGGTGTTCGGCGACCTCGAGGCGTTCGACGCGCTGGTCACCGACGCCCACGCGCACGGCCTGAAGGTCACGATCGACCTGGTCGGCAACCACACCTCGGCCGACCACGAGTGGTTCCGCGCGGCCCGCGACTCCGCCCCCGGGAGCCCCGAGCGGGCCCGCTACCACTTCCGCCCCGGTCGCGACGACGGCCCGCCGAACAACTGGCAGAGCGTGTTCGGCGGACCGGCCTGGACCGCGATGCCCGACGGCGACTGGTACCTGCACCTGTTCTCCCCCGAGCAGCCCGACCTCAACTGGACCAACCCGGAGGTGTGGGCCGACCTGGAGAAGACCGTCCGGTTCTGGCTCGACCGCGGCGTCGACGGCTTCCGGATCGACGTCGCGCACGGCATGAGCAAGCCCGACGGGCTCCCGGACGCCGTCCCGGGCGAGCCGGACCCGCGCTTCGACCACGAGGGCGTGCACGACGTGCACCGGATGCTCCGCGCGCTGGTCGACCACACCGCGGGCCGGATGGTCGCCGGCCAGCTGTGCGTGCCCGACGAGCGGTTCGCCCGCTACCTGCGCCCCGACGAGCTGCACGTCGGGCTCACCCACCGGCTGCTCGACGTCCCGTTCTCGGCCGAGGCCGTGCGCGCGGCGATCGAGGACGCGTTCGCCGCCGTCGCCGGCACCCGGTCCCCGCCGAGCTGGACGCTGTCCAACCACGACGTGCCCCGGCCGGTGACCCGCTACGGCGGCGGCCCCGTCGGGCTCGCCAGGGCGCGGGCGATGGCGCTGGTGCTGCTGGGCCTGCCGGGCACGGTGTACCTCTACAACGGCGAGGAGCTCGGGCTGCCCGACGTCGACCTGCCCGCCGAGGTGCGGCAGGACCCGACGGGGCACCGCGACGGCTGCCGCGTGCCGATCCCCTGGGAGGGCGGGCCGCCGGGCTTCGGCTTCACCACCGGCGAGCCGTGGCTGCCGATCCCGGACGAGTGGGCGGACCGGCTGGTCGCCGACCAGCTGGAGGACACGACCTCGACGCTGTCGGTGTACCGCCGCGCGCTGGAGCTGCGCTCGTCGCACCCGGGCTTCACCGGGGACGAGGTGGAGTGGTTCGGCGCCCCGGAGGGCTGCTTCGCGTTCCGCCGGGCCGGCAGCACCCTGGTCTGCGCGCTCAACGCCTCCGCCGAGCCGGTGCCGCTGCCCCCCGGTGACGTGCTGCTGACCAGCAGCCCGCTGCACGGCGGCCTGCTCCCGCCCGACGCGGCGGCCTGGCTCGCCTGAGGGCGCCTACACGAGCAGGGGCAGCGCCGTCAGCCTGCGGCGGACGACCGCGCCGTAGCGGGCGTCCAGGCGCATCCAGGTGCCGGTGGCCGAGACCCGCACGGCGTCGCCCGCCTCCCCCGCGACGAAGCCCATCCCCGACAGCGCGAACAGGCAGCGCATCGGCACCTTCACCGCCGGGCCGCCCTCCGTGCTCACGGTCAGCACGGTCTGGTCGAGCAGGGAGGCGGGTGGGCCCATCGGGCCGGCGTTCTCCCTGGCCAGGGCGAGTCCGCGCTCGGTGAGCTGCTCCACCTCGCCGGCCGGCACGTCGTCCACCGGCGCCCAGCCGACCGCGGGGGGCAGCTCGCCCATCCACAGCCCGCCGGCGCCGGGGTCCACGGTGGCGCCCCGCTCCACGGTCAGGGCCGTGAGCAGCGCCGACGCCGGGACGGTGACGTCGTCCGGGGTCAGCGTGCCGTGGACGGAGCGGGTGGCGAGCACGTCGAACGGGGTGGACGCCCACGCCGTCACGACGTCGCCGCGGGCCTGCAGCCGCACGGTCGCCGTCGCGTCGAGCCGCACCACGCGCCCGACGAACGCCCCGAGGTCGCCGCGCTCGTCCGCGTCGGGGACCGTCAGCGCGCTCACGGGGCGGCCCACTTCGCGAGCCAGTCCCGTTCCCCCGCGGTGAGGCGCCGGGGGCGCTGCGCCGCGAGGTCGAACGGGGCCATCAGGGTGTGCGCGGTGATGGCGACCGGGGCGTCCTCGCCGGGGCCGTCGTGCAGGGCGTAGGCGATGCGGAACGACGCGGCCCGCACCTGGTCCACGATCATCGCGACGCGCAGCGCGTGGGCGCGGTAGGCGACCTGGCGCTTGTAGGCGACGTCCAGCCCGACGACGAGCAGCCCGGACACGAACGACCCGATGCCGTCCTCGGTGGCCCGTTCGAAGAACAGGTCGATCCGGGCCTCCTCCAGCAGCGTCACGGCCCGGGCGTGGTTGAGGTGGCGGTAGGAGTCCTGGTCGGTCCAGCGCATCGGGACGTGCGCGACGAACGCCCCCATCAGCGGGCCAGCCCGCGCAGCTGCCGCGACACGACCGACAGCGTCGCCAGGTCGAGGCGCTGGGAGGTGCCGACCTCGTGCAGCGCCGCCCGCGCGCGCACCAGCCGCGAGGCGTTGGCCTGCTCCCACTGCACGATCGCCTCGTCCACCGGCGTGCCGGGCGCGGCCTCGCGCAGCGCGTCGAGGGTGATCGCGCGCAGCGAGCCGTACAGGTCGTCGCGCAGGGCCAGGCGGGCCAGCGCGTGCCAGCGGTCGCCGCGCTCCAGCGCGCTCACCGAGGTGAGCGCGAGGTCGATGCCCAGGTGCTCGGACAGCGCGTAGTACAGCGCCGCCACCTCGCGGGGCTCGCGCGGCTCGCGGTCGCGCTCGGAGAGCTCCACCAGCTCGACGACGTCGAGCAGCCCGTAGCCGTACATCAGCGCCGCGGAGCGCAGCGCGCACTCCGCGCCCAGGCCGGCCGCCCCGAGCTGGCGGGCCCGCTCCTGCACGACCGCCAGCTCGCGCCCGCGCATCAGCCCCGGCAGCTCGGCGCGCAGGGCCCGGACCTCCGCGCCGAAGCGGGCGACCTCGGCGCCGACCGCGAGCGGCTGCGGCCGGTTGGTGAGGAACCAGCGCGACGCCCGGTCCAGCAGCCTGCGCGTCTCCAGGACGACGTCGTCGGCGACCGCGGTCGGCACCGACGGGTCGCCCAGCTCGGCCCACAGCGCCGGCAGGTCGAACACCGCGGTGGCGACGTGGTAGGCGCGGACGGCGTCGGTCGGGCTCGCGGACAGCTCGTCGCCGAGCCGGAACACGTACGTCATGCCGGCGCCGTCGACCATCGCGTTGACGAGCATCGTCGTGACGATCTCGCGCCGCAGCGGGTGCCCGGCGATCGCCGCGGGGAACCGCTCGCGCACCTCCCGCGGGAAGTACTCCGGCAGCCGGCCGGAGAACGTGGGCACGTCGGGCAGGTCGGTGGCGAGCACCCGCGCGGTGAGGTCGAGCTTCGTGTGGGCGAGCAGCGTGGCCAGCTCCGGGCTGGTCAGCCCCTGCCCGGCCGCCTCCAGCTCGGCGAACCCGGCCTCGTCGGGCAGCACCTCCAGCTCGCGCACCAGCCCGGTGCGGGCGACGAGGTCGGCGGTCAGCCTGCCGTGCACGTTCACCATCTGCGGGGCGTGCGCGCGGGCGATGCCGAGCACCGCGTTCTGGTCCCGGTTGTCGGCCAGGACGAGCGCGGCGACCTCGTCGGTCATTTGGGCGAGCAGGCCGTTGCGCGCCTCGCGGTCCAGCTCCCCGGCCGCGACGAGGCGGTCCAGCAGGATCTTGATGTTGACCTCGTGGTCGGAGCAGTCGACCCCGGCCGAGTTGTCGATCGCGTCGGTGTTGATCTTGCCACCGGCGCGGGCGAACTCGATGCGGCCGCGCTGCGTCAGCCCGAGGTTGCCGCCCTCGCCGACGACCTTCACCCGCAGGTCGACGCCGTTCGCCCGGACCGCGTCGTTGGCCTTGTCCCCCGCGTCGGCGTGGGACTCCTCGACGGCCTTGACGTAGGTGCCGATGCCGCCGTTCCACAGCAGGTCCGCGGGCGCGCGCAGGATCGCCGCGATGAGGTCGGGCGGGCTCATCGCCGTGATCTCGGCGCCGTCGGTCTCCGTGCCCAGCCCCAGCGCCGCGCGCATCTCCGGCCCGACCGGCACGGACTTGGCCGTGCGCGGCCACACCCCGCCGCCCGCGCTGATCACCGACCGGTCGTAGTCGTCCCACGAGGAGCGCGGCAGGGCGAACATCCGCTCGCGCTCGGCGAAGCTCGCCGCGGCGTCCGGCGTGGGGTCGACGAACACGTGCCGGTGGTCGAACGCGGCGAGCAGCCGGATGTGCGGGGACAGCAGCATCCCGTTGCCGAACACGTCGCCGGACATGTCGCCGATGCCGACGACGGTGAACTCCTCGGTCTGGGTGTCCACCCCGAGCTCGCGGAAGTGCCGCTTGACGCTCTCCCACGCGCCGCGGGCGGTGATGCCCATGGCCTTGTGGTCGTAGCCGACCGAGCCGCCGGAGGCGAACGCGTCGCCCAGCCAGAAGCCGTAGGACGCCGCGACCTCGTTGGCGGTGTCGGAGAACCGGGCGGTGCCCTTGTCCGCGGCGACGACGAGGTAGGAGTCGTCGCCGTCGTGGCGGACGACGTCCGGCGGCGGCACGGTGACCCCGTCCACGAGGTTGTCGGTGACGTCCAGCAGCCCCGAGATGAAGATCCGGTAGCAGGCCTCCACCTCGGCCGGGTCCGGCGTCGCGGCGCGGACGAAGAACCCGCCCTTCGCGCCGACCGGCACGATGACCGCGTTCTTCACGGCCTGGGCCTTGACCAGCCCGAGGATCTCGGTGCGGTAGTCCTGCGGGCGGTCCGTCCAGCGCAGCCCGCCGCGCGCGTGCGCGCCGAACCGCAGGTGCACGCCCTCGACGCGCGGCGAGTAGACGAAGATCTCGAACCGGGGCCGGGGCGCCGGCATGTCCGGCACGCCCGCCGGGTCGATCTTGAAAGAGAAGAACGGCCGCTCCCGGAACCAGTTGGTCCGCAGCGTCGCGGTGATCATCGCGAGGTAACCGCGCAGGATCCGGTCGGCGTCCAGGCCGGTGACGGCGTCGATCAGCCCCCTGGCCTCGGCCAGCGCCGCGAGCTCGGCGCGCTCGCGCTCCGGGCCGGCGCCCGGCCCGAGGGCGGGGTCGAACCGCGCGCGGAACACCCCGAGCAGCGCGCGGGCGACGGCGGGCTGGGCGAGCAGCGTGTCGGCCATGTACTGCGGTCCGTAGGGGCTGCCGAGCTGGCGGGCGTAGCGGGCGTAGGCGCGCAGCACCGCGACCTCGCGCCACGGCAGGCCGGCGCGCAGGACGAGCGCGGAGTACCGGTCGGTCTCGGTGTCGCCGCGCCATGCCGCGCTGAAGGCGGCGCAGAACCCGCGCTCCACCTCGGCCTCATCGCGCCCGGCGAGCGCCGCCTTCGTCGTCTCGTCCACGCGGACGCCGAAGTCGTAGAGCCAGCAGCGCAGCCCGTCGGGGCGGACGAACTCCGAGGGGCGCTCGTCGAGCACGTCGAGCCCGAGCTGCTGCAGGACCGGCAGCACCGCGGTCAGGGTCGCGGGCGCGCCGGCCAGGTAGAGCGCGAAGCGGCGGGTGCCGGCCGTGGTGGACGGGTGCAGGCGCACGGAGAAGTCGCCCGGACCGGACAGCGCCGAGATCCGCTCCAGGTCCTCCACGGCCGCGGCCGGGTCGACCGCCGCCTTGTACGCCTCGGGCACGCCCGGCAGCAGCGCCAGGGCGGGGGAACCCTCCGCGACGGAGACCAGCCGGTCGTCCCACGTGCGGACGGCCTCGGTGAGCTCGTCCTGCAGCGCCGCGACGTCCACGTCGCCGAACCCGGGCGCGTCCGCGTCGGCGTGCACGGTGAACTGGACGAGCGCGAGCGGCGCCGCGGACACGCGCGCGGTGTGGTCGACGCTCGTGCCGCCGAGGCGCTCGCGGAGCACGTCGGCCATGGCCAGGCGCGAGGAGGTCGTGTACCGGTCGCGGGGCAGGTAGACCAGGCAGGAGAGGAAGCGCCGGTACGGGTCGGGCCGCAGGAACAGCCGCACCGCGCGCCGCCCGGACACCGCGAGCACGCCGACGGCCGTGTCGTGCAACCGGTCGACGCCCGCGCTGAACAGCTCCTCGCGGGGCAGGTCGGAGATGACCTCGAGCATCTGCTGGCCGGAGTAGGACTCCAGCGGGAACCCGGCGCGGCGGATCGCGTCGCGCACGCGGCGCTCGATCACCGGGATGTCGAGCACGCTCTCGTACACCGCGGGCACCGTGAGCAGCCCGAGGAAGCGGTGCTCCCCGATCAGCCGCCCCGCGCCGTCGACCTCGGCCACCGCGACGTAGTACGGGTGCTCGGGGCGCAGCGGGCTGGCGTCGTTGGCGCGGGTGATGACGAGCAGGTCGGGCTCGCCCGGGGCGGTCTCCACGCGCGGCGCGAGGCGGCGGCCCGCGTCGTCGCGGCGCAGGACGCCCAGCCCGGAGCCGGGCTCGGGCACGAGCTCGCCGTCCCGGGTGGTCCGGTAGTGGCGGTACCCGAGGAAGGTCATGTGGTCGTCGGCGAGCCAGCGCAGCAGCTGCGCGACGTCGCCGGGGCGCGCGGTGGCGCCGGCCGGGGCGCGCGACGGGAGGCCGTCGGCGATGCGGCGGGCGGTGGCGAGCATGGCGTCGTGGTCCTGGACGACCTCGCGGACCTCGCGCAGCGCGGCGGTCAGCTCGTCGGTGAGCGCGGCGGTGTCGACGTCCACGGGGGCGAGGTCGAGGTGCACCCAGGACTCGACCGTGGCGCCCTCGGGCGGCCCGGCCGGGTCGGCGTCGGTGAGCACCTCGACGAGCCGGCCCGCCTCGTCGCGGCGGACCACGACGATCGGGTGGATGACCCGCACGACCTCGGCGCCCGAGCGGGCCACCCCGGCCAGCAGCGACGTCACGAGGAACGGCATGTCGTCGGTGACGACCTCGACGACCGGCCCGCCCGGCGTGCCCTCGGGCCGCGGGTCGCGGACCCGCACGAGGGGCTCCCCGGGCACCCGCTCGCGGGCGAGGTCGAGGTGGGAGCGCGCCGCCGCCTGGAGGATCGGCAGGTGGTTCCCGAGCCGCTGCAGGTCGGGGGCGTGGCGCGCGTACAGCTCGCGCAGCGCCAGCTCGTCGGTGGGGTCCGGCGCGGGCCCCGTTGCCCGCTCGCGGGTCGTCACATGCCGCTCCGAGGTCTCGGGTGGTGGCCCTGGGTGGCCCGTCCCGTCCGCGTTCCGCGGGCGGAGGATCACCCCGGCCGCGGGCCGAGCGGACGCGACCACCCTAGTGCCCCCGCGGCCCGCGCCCCCGCTCGGTCGGGTGGCTCAGATCCGGCGGTAGGCGGCCAGCGCACCGGCCAGCAGGTCGGCCAGACCGAGCCCGTCGGTCCCCTCCGGCTCGGCCCGCCCGGCCTCGGCGGCCGCCGGCTCCCGCTCCTCGGCCGCGGTCGATCCGTCCGCGCCTGCGGCACCGCTCCCGGCCGCCCCGCGCTCCGGCTCCGCGCCCCCCGACGCGGCTCCCGGTGCGGAGTCGGACACCGGCTCCGCGCCGTCCGGCTCGAGCCCGGCCGCGTGCGCCGGACCCGACCCGAGCGGATCCAACGCGTCGCCCCTGTCCGACACCGGCCCCGGCGCACCTGCCGCAGCATCCGCCGGACCCGCCCCGAGCGGGTCGACCCGATCCGGCGCCGAGGCCGGCCCCGTCCCGGGTCGACTCACCGGCTCCGGTCCGCCCCGGGGCCCCGTTTCCGTGACGCCGCCGGCGGCCGCGCTCGTCGACCCCGCCGACACCGGCGTGCTCCGGCGCCGCTCCGCCGGCTCCGTCCCGGCCCGCCGGGGCCTCCCGGCGACCCCGGTCGCCGAGCCCGCAGCGGCCCCCGGTCCGTCCGTCGCCGGTGCCGCGGCCGTCCCGGACCCCGCGGAGGCGGCGCCGTCCGCGTCGGGCGCGGGGTGGGGGCCGGTGCCCCGACCGTTCCGCCCACCGGCTGCCGGCTCGGCGCTCCCGTCCCGGGCGGATGGCGGCTGCGTCCCGTCGGAGGCGGACCTGTACCGCCGACCGCCGCTCCCCGGCCGGACCACGACGCCGTCGGGCAGGTACGGACGCCGGTCCACCGCGACCGCCCGCTCGGACGGAGGCGGGCCGACGGTGTCGAGCCGCTCGGTCACCGACCGGTCCGGCACCCCGGCAGCGGCAGCGTCCGGCCGCTCCGACCGGGTCCCCACGCGCTCCTCGTCCTTGCCGCGGCCCGGACGCCCGACCGGGCCGTCCTCCCCTTCGGCGGCCGTACCGCCGCGCCGGCCCCCCGGCTCCGCACGCCCGCCGCCGGCACCCGTGATGTCCGCGGCCCGGCCGCGCGCCGGTTCCGCACGGTCGCTGTCGTCCCCGGGGACTGCTCCGGCCCGCCCCGCACGTCCGCCGACGTCATCCGAGGTCTCCCCCGCCCCGCCGCGCACCGGCACGTCCGAGCCTGCGTACTCCGCACCGGTCCGGCGGGCCAGGCGATCGCCGTCCCCCGCGACGTTCCACGGCTGCCCCGCGCCGTCCTCGGACGAGGGGCGGCCCCGGTCACGGGTCGTCGCACGGTCGCCCGCCGCGCGCCACCCCGCCCGGTCGGCCACCGTGCGCGCCGACCGCACCCGCGAGGTCGCCGGGTCCGCGGACGAGCGCTCCCCCGTCCCCCGGCCGTCGTCCGTCCCGCGTCGCCCGCCGTTCCGGGCCGCGCCGTCGCGAGGACCCGCATCGGCGCCGTCGGCCGACTGCAGGAAGCGCAGCGTCCGCGCCCGCCCCGCCGCCGACGCCCGGCCCGCCCCCGCCGGACGGGAGTGCCGCGGGCCCGAGACCGGGTCCTCGGTACCCGGCGACGGGTGTTCGAGCCGCTGCAGGACCTGCGCACCGACGACGCCGTCGGTGCCGTGCACCGAGCCGCGCAGCAGCGCTCCGCGCACGGTGCCGTCGGCGGCCAGCCCTTCCACCAGCCCGGGTACGACCGCGCGCATCCACTCCGACGCCGCCGCACGGTCGCTGCCCGGCATCACCACGGAGACCGCGCCCGGACCGTCGACCCGCAGCCGCGAGGACGGCGGCATGCGGTCCGCGAGGCGCGCCGCGACCGCGCGCATGGTGTCGGCGGCGGCGTCGTCGGGCAGGCGATCGCCGCTGCGGGCTAGGTCCAGCACGACGACGCAGCCGTCGGCGGCCGGGTCGGGATCGCCGGACACCGGCCGGTCGTCGCCGGGCGTCCCGCCGCCGTCCGCCGGCTCGTTCCAGATCCGGTCGAGCTCGGCGAGGGCCGCGGTCAGCCAGGCCTCGGGGTCCAGGTCGCTCGGCGGCATCCGCAACGCCGCCGTTTCCGCCGGCACGGCCCGGTCCTGCCGACCCGCCGACGGGTCGGAGCCGCTCGTGGCGCGCGACGCTGCGCCGGCGCGGCCGGACCGATCGGTGGCTCCCGTCCCCGCGACCGGATCGGCCGTGTGGAGCGCGTCCGCCGCACCCTCGGCGGCCGCTGCCGTCTCCTGCGGAGCGGGTTGTTCGGTGCTGCCTCCGCGCGGGCGGCCGGCATGCGCGGGCTCGTCGATCGCCCGCGTCGTGGGCGCCGGGTCGAGCCCCGAGCCGGACGCGCCCGCGGACGCCGGGACGTCGGTCGCGGTCTCCTCCGCGGCACGCCGGTGCCGGGAGCCGGTCGTCGACCGCGTGTCCCGGGCCCGGCCGGTCTCCTCCGCTCGGTTCCCGTCCGGGGAGTGCGACCGCATCACCGCTGTACGGGCCGTCGGGTCCGCCCCGGCCCCCGTTCCCGACCCACCGACGACCGGCGCACCGGACGCCGTGCTGCCGGACGCCGCTGCAGCGGGACCCGTGTCGCCGGACGACGCCGCACCGGCCCCCGCGTGACCGGGCGCCGCACCGCCGGACGACGCCGCACCGGTCCCCGTGTCACCCGGCACCGCACCGCCGGAACGCGGACCACCGGACACCGCTCCACCGGCTGCCACACCGCTGGACCCCGGCGCCCCGGGGGCCGCGCCACCGGTCGTCGGGGTGCCTGCGCCTCCGCGGTCCGGCGCGGACGGAACCGCCCGGCCGTTGCCGCGCCTGCCCCCGACCGGAGCCCAGGATCCGGTGGACCAGGGCCCGCCCTCGCCGTTGCGCTCTCGGCGGCGGACGGCCCCGAGGACGGCCGTCCGCTCGGTGGCGTTGCCCTCGCCGTCGCGGTCGGGCACCGGGGCGGTCGCGTCGGGGAGCAGGTCGTGCGCCGCGGCCAGCGCCTCGCGCAGCCGGGCCGCCCGGGCGCGGTGCCTGCGGTCGGCCATCACGGCCAGCCGGACCGCCTCCAGCGCGGCCTCCACCTTCCCCCGGGCCTCGTGGATCTCCCCGAGGGCGACACGGCACACGTGCTCGAGGTCCGGTACGTCGGCGGTCGCGGCGTCGCGGGCCGCACGGTCGAGTTCCTCGGCGGCGTCGCCGTCGTCCCGCGTGGCCAGCACGCGGGCGATCGTCAGGCGCAGGTGGGCGAGCTGACGCGTCGGCCGCGTCCGCTCCGCCAGCCGGGCCTGCAGCGGGCCGATGACGTCGCGCGCCTGACCCACTCGCCGGGCGTCGACCAGGGCCGCGATCCACTCCGCGGCCAGCGCCGCCGCGAGATGACCCGACGGGGTCGGCCCGCCGGCCGGACCACGGGTGCGGTCCAGCCGGGTGAGCCCGCCCACCGCGCGGGACACGGCGTCCTCCGCCCGGGCCCGGCGCCGGTCGGCCGCCGCCGCGACGAGCAGCGCCGACGCCCCGCCGACGCCCGCGCGGTCGGCGGGGGCCCGGTCCCAGGCCGCGACGGCGGCCTCCACCGCGGTGTCGAGCCCGTCGTCCACCGCGCACCGCGCAAGGGCCACCGCCCGGTCGGCCACGAGCTCCGCGTCCGCGACCGGGGACGGCGGGGCCAGCAGGGTGCGGGCCGCGTCGGGCTCGCCCGCGTCGTGGACGACGACCGCGAGCTCCACCCGCAGCCGGGCCGCGGCGGGACGTCGGAGGACGTCCTCGCCCCAGCCCCGCAGTTGCCCCAGGACCTCCGCGGCCGCCTCCCGGCCGTCACCGACGGCGTGGGAGGCGTGGACGCGCCACCCGGCGGCGGCGAGCCAGGTGTCCGCGTCGCCGGTGGCCTCGGCGCCCTCGAGGACGTGCTCGGCCAGCGCCCGGGTCAGGTCGGGGCGGGCCCACCGCAGCTCGGCGGCCGTGGCGAGGACGTCCGGTCCAGCGCCCACACCGGTGGCAGCCGCGGCGTTCACGTGACCTCCCGAGAAGTACCCGGCACACCCGGATGGGCAGCCCCGGATCCGCCGGACGGGCTACCGGGCCGCGCTCAGTCGCGGGTGAGCTTACGGTGGGTCACCCGGTGCGGGCGCGCGGCCTCCGCGCCGAGGCGATGCACCTTGTTGGCCTCGTAGGCCTCGAAGTTGCCCTCGAACCAGAACCACGACGCCGGGTTCTCCTCCGTGCCCTCCCAGGCGAGGAGGTGGGTGCAGACACGGTCGAGGAACCACCGGTCGTGGGAGATCACGACCGCGCAGCCCGGGAACTGCTCGAGCGCGTTCTCCAGCGACGACAGCGTCTCGACATCCAGGTCGTTCGTCGGCTCGTCGAGGAGGATGAGGTTGCCGCCCTCCTTGAGCGTCAGGGCCAGGTTGAGCCGGTTGCGCTCGCCGCCGGAGAGGACCCCGGCCGGCTTCTGCTGGTCCGGACCCTTGAACCCGAACGCCGCGACGTACGCGCGCGACGGCATCTCGACCTGGCCGACCTGGATGTGGTCGAGCCCGTCGGACACGACCTCCCAGACGTTCTTCTTGGGGTCGATCCCGCCGCGATTCTGGTCGACGTAGGAGAGCTTGACCGTGTCGCCCACGCGGACGGTGCCCGAGTCCGGCTGCTCGAGCCCGACGATCGTCTTGAACAGCGTGGTCTTGCCGACGCCGTTCGGGCCGATGACGCCCACGATGCCGTTGCGGGGCAGCGTGAACGACAGGTCCTTGATGAGGACCCGGCCGTCGAACCCCTTGTCCAGGTGGTCGACCTCGACGACCACGTTGCCCAGGCGCGGGCCCGGCGGGATCTGGATCTCCTCGAAGTCGAGCTTGCGGTGCCTGTCCGCCTCGGCCGCCATCTCCTCGTAGCGCTGCAGCCGTGCCCGGCTCTTGGCCTGGCGGGCCTTCGCGCCCGACCGCACCCACGCCAGCTCGTCGGCGAGGCGCTTGGCGAGCTTGGCGTCCTTGCGGCCCTGCACCGCGACGCGCTCGGCCTTCTTCTCCAGGTACGTCGAGTAGTTGCCCTGGTAGCCGATCGCGCGGCCCCGGTCCAGCTCCATGATCCACTCGGCGACGTTGTCGAGGAAGTACCGGTCGTGGGTCACGGCCAGGACGGCGCCGGCGTAGGACGCGAGGTGCTGCTCCAGCCACAGGACGCTCTCCGCGTCGAGGTGGTTGGTCGGCTCGTCGAGTAGCAGGAGGTCGGGCTTGCTCAGCAGGAGCTTGCACAGCGCGACCCGGCGACGCTCGCCGCCGGAGAGCGTGGTGACCGGGGCGTCCGGCGGCGGGCACCGCAGGGCGTCCATCGCCTGCTCGAGCTGGGAGTCGATCTCCCACGCGTCGGCGTGGTCGAGCTCCTCCTGCAGCTGTCCCATCTCCTCCATGAGCTCGTCGGAGTAGTCGGTGGCCATCTGCTCGGCGATCGCGTTGTACCGGTCGAGCTTCTGCTTGATCTCGCCGAGGCCCTCCTCCACGTTGCCGAGGACCGTCTTCTCCTCGTTCAGCGGCGGCTCCTGCTGGAGGATGCCGACGGTGGCGCCGGGCGCGAGGATCGCGTCCCCGTTGTTGGGCTGCTCCAGCCCGGCCATGATCTTCAGCACGGTGGACTTGCCGGCGCCGTTCGGGCCGACGACGCCGATCTTCGCTCCCGGCAGGAAGTTCAGCGAGACGTCGTCGAGGATGACCTTGTCGCCATGGGCCTTGCGGACCTTCTGCATGCTGTAGATGAACTCCGCCACGCTGACGATGGTAGTTGCGACCACTTCACCGCCCACCGGCCGGTACGGCCTCCGCCGCGCGCACCATCGGGACGACGTGCCCGGACGTCACCTCCCCGGCGTCGTCGGCACTCGCGTCGGGCCCGGCCTCGGCGGCGCCGACCCCCTCGGCCGCGGCGTCGGGCCTGCGGTTACGGGTCAGGTTCTTGACGTGGCAGCGGGCCAGGTCCGGCCCGACGGCGTCGGCGTCGATCTCCTGCACGGTGTTGCGCCGCCCCTCCTTGTCCTCGTACGTGCTCGTGTAGATGCGGCCGCGCACGATGATGGGATCGCCGACCCCGAGCGACGACGCGACGTTGCC
>JAPLAT010000335.1 GCA_026393175.1 Pseudonocardiales bacterium | reverse complement strand
AGGTCCGGGCGCCCGCCGGGGCGCGCCGGCCGCGGCCGGGCCGGTGCTGGGGTCGGGGCCGCGGCGGGGGTCCGGGCGGGCGTCATCCCCGCTTCTCCAGCTCGAGCAGCACCTCCGGGCCCAGGACGGTCACGTCCCCGGCCCCCATCGTGATGACGAGGTCGCCGGGCCGGGCGATCCCGGCGACGACGGCGGGGACGTCCGACCAGCCCGGGACGAACCGCACCCGGCCGGCCGGCAGCGGCACGGCGTCGGCGACGAGCGCGCCGGTGACCCCGGGCTCGGGGTCCTCCCTGGCGCCGAACACGTCGAGCACCACGACCTCGTCGGCCAGCGCCAGCGCCCGGCCGAAGTCGGCGGCGAACTCGCGGGTGCGGGAGTACAGGTGGGGCTGGAAGGCGACGACCACGCGCCCGGCGCCGGCCACGACCTGCCGGGCGGCGCGCAGCTGGGCCGCGACCTTCGCCGGGTGGTGCGCGTAGTCGTCGTACACCGCCACGCCGTCGACGCGGCCCTTGAACTCGAAGCGCCGCCGCACGCCGTCGAACGCCGCGAGCCCGGCCAGCAGCGCCTCCACCGCCCCGCCCAGCGCGGCCCCGGCCAGCAGCGCGGCCAGCGCGTTGAGCGCCATGTGCTCCCCCGGCACGCCCAGGCGCAGCACGTGCTCCACCCCCGCGTAGCGCAGCACCACCCGCGCGCCGGCGCCGTCGGGGCGGAAGTCGACCAGGTGGGCGTCGGCGTCGGGGGCGCGGCCGTAGGTCCGCACCCGCAGCCCGCGCCCGGCGGCGCGGCGGCCCAGCGCGGCCGAGCCGGGGTCGTCGGCGCACACGACGAGCTGCCCGCCCGGCGCGATCCGCCCGGTGAACGCGTCGAACGCGGCCGTGTAGGCCTCGGCCGTGCCGTAGTGGTCGAGGTGGTCGGGTTCGAGGTTCGTGACGACCGCGACCTCGGGGGTGAAGGCGAGGAAGGAGGCGTCGCTCTCGTCGGCCTCCACCACGAACACCTCGCCGCCGCCCTCGTGCGCGCCGGACCCGGACGAGGCGAGGTCCCCGCCGATCGCGAACGAGGGGTCCAGGCCGGCGTGCTGGCAGGCCACGGTGAGCATCGAGGTGGTGGACGTCTTGCCCGCGGTGCCGGTGACCGCGGCCAGGCGGCGCCCTGCGGTGAGCGCGGCGAGCGCCTGCGCCCGGTGCACGACGTCCAGGCCGCGCGCGCGGGCCGCGGCGAGCTCGGGGTTGGTCTCCCGGATCGCCGAGGACACCACGACCGAGGCCGGGGCCCCGGGCAGGTGGGCGGCGTCGTGGCCGATCTCGACCCGCGCGCCGAGTGCCCGCAGGGCGAGCACGGTGGGCGAGTCCTTGGCGTCGGAGCCGGAGACGGGCACGCCGCGGGCCAGCAGGATGCGGGCGATGCCGCTCATCCCGGCCCCGCCGATGCCGATGAGGTGCACCCGGTCGCGCAGCACCACCGGGTCGGTGGGGGTCGGTCGCGCGGGGGTCATGCCCGCGCCACCTCCAGCACGATCCGCGCGAGCCGCTCGTCGGCGTCGGCGTGGCCGGACGCCCGCGCCGCCGCGCCCGTCGCGGCCATCCGGGCGGGGTCGGTGAGCAGCGGGACGAGCTCGGCGAGGACCCGGTCGCCGGTGAGCTCCGCGTCGGGCACGAGCACCCCTCCCCCGGCCGCGACGACCGGGCCGGCGTTGAGCGCCTGCTCGCCGTTGCCGTGCGGCAGCGGCACGTACACCGCGGGGAGGCCGACGGCCGACACCTCGGCCACCGTCATCGCCCCGGCCCGGCCGAGCACGGCGTCGGCGGCGGCGTAGGCCAGGTGCATGTCGTCGATGTAGGGCAGGGCGACGTAGTGCGGCGGGACGTGGCCGGGGGCGGGCGGGGCGGGGCTGCCGCCCTTGCCGTGGGCGTGCAGGACCGAGATCCCCCGGTCCAGCAGCCCGGGCAGGGCGGCGGCGGTCGCGGTGTTCAGCGTGCGCGCGCCCTGCGAGCCGCCGAAGACCAGCAGCACCGGCCCGTCGGCGGGCAGGCCGAAGCGCTCCCTGGCCTGCGCGCGCAGCGCGGCCCGGTCCAGCCCGGTGACGGCCCGGCGCAGCGGGATGCCCAGCACCTCGGCGCCGCGCAGCCCGCTGCCCGGCACGGCGGCGAGCACCCGGGCGGCGAACCGGGCGCCGACCTTGTTGGCCAGCCCGGCGCGGGCGTTCGCCTCGTGCACGACGATCGGGACCCGCCCGCGCGCGCCCAGGTACGCCGGCAGCGCGACGTAGCCGCCGAACCCGACGACGACGTCGGCGTCCACCTGCCCCAGCACCTCCCGCACCCGGCGGATCGCGCCGCGGACCCGCCCGGGCAGCCGCAGCAGGTCCGCGCTGGGGCGGCGCGGCAGCGGGACCGGCGGGATGAGCTCGAGCGGGTAGCCCCGCGCCGGGATCAGCGTGGTGTCCAGGCCCCGCTCGGTGCCCAGCGCGGTGACCCGCGCGGTGGGCTCCAGGCGGCGGACGGCGTCGGCCAGGGCCAGCGCGGGCTCGATGTGCCCGGCGCTGCCCCCGCCCGCGACGACGACGGAGAGCGTCACTTGACCTTCCCGGGAGTGCGGAGGACGGGCGCCCGGTACGGCTCGGGCGGCGGCGGGACGACCAGCCGGGCCCACGCGGCGCGCGGGCGGCGCTGGCGGCGCAGCACGGCGACGGCGTCGGGCTCGTGGCGGGCGGCGTTGGCGAGGACGCCGAACACGAACATCGTGACGACCAGCGAGGTGCCGCCCGAGGAGATCAGCGGCAGCTGCAGGCCGGTGACGGGCAGCAGCCCGACGACGTAGCCGATGTTGATCGCGGCCTGGCCGACCAGCCACGTGGTGGACGTGGCGACGACGATGCGCAGCCACGGGTCGGCGGTGCGCGCGGCGATCCGCAGGCCGGTGTAGGCCAGCGTGGCGAACAGGGCGAGCACGGCGAACGCGCCGAGGAAGCCCAGCTCCTCGCCGATGATCGCGAAGATGAAGTCGTTGTGGGCGTTGGGCAGGTAGTTCCACTTCGCCCGGCTGCCGCCCAGCCCGGTGCCGAGCAGGCCGCCGTCGGCCAGGGAGTACAGCGCCTGGCGTGCCTGGAACCCGGCCTGCAGGGTGTCCTCGCCGCCGTCGAAGAACGACAGGACGCGGGCGAGGCGGTAGTCGGCGGTGAGCGCGAGCAGCACCGCCCCGGCGAGCGCGCCGCCGGTGATCGCGGCGAGCAGCCGCATCGGGGCGCCGGCGAAGAACAGCAGCGCGATCATCACGATGCCGAGCGTGATCGTCATGCCGAGGTCGGGCTGCAGCACCAGCAGCACCAGCAGCACCCCGGTCACGGGCACGACCGGGGAGAGCGCGTACTTCCAGCGGTGCATCACCGCCTGGCGGGCGACGAGGACGTGCGCACCCCACAGCGTGAGCGCCACCTTCACCGCCTCCGAGGGCTGCAGCGACACCCCGCCCACCCGGAACCAGGACTTCGCCCCGCCGGCCTCGTGCCCCACGAGCAGCACGCCCACCAGCGCGACCACGCCGGCGACGAGCGCCACGGGGGCCAGCGACCGCAGCCGGCTCGGGGTGATCCGCAGCCCCAGCCAGAACATGGCCAGCCCCGGCACGCAGAACAGCAGCTGGCGCAGGAACACGTCGTAGCTGTTGTTGCCCGCGACGTAGGCCCCCACCGAGGACGCCGAGAGCACCATGACCAGGCCGAACAGCGTGAGCAGGCCGAACACCGCGAGCACGAGGTGCAGCGAGGTCAGCGGGCGGGCGAGCCACTGCTGCAGCGCCGTCCCGGCCCGGCCCGCGGCCACCCGCAGCGGGTGCGGCCGGGCGGCCGGGCGGCGGGGCCGGGAGGTGGGTGTCCGGGAGGTGGGCGTCCGGGGGGCCGGCGTCCGGGGGGCAGGCGGCCGGGCCGTCACGGCGCGAGCCCCGCCACCGCCGCCGCGAACGCCGCCCCGCGGTCGGCGTAGTCGCGGAACTGGTCCATCGACGCCGCCGCCGGGGCGAGCAGCACGACGTCCCCCGGGCGGGCGAGCCCGCGGGCCCGCTGGACGGCGGCCGCCATCGGGCCGCGCTGCCGGGGGTCGTGCGTCGCGCCGGGGTGCATGGCGTCATCGTCGCCCGCGACGACCTCGGCCACGGGGACATCCGGCGCGTGTCGCGCGAGCGCGGCGACGATCTCCGAACGGTCGGTGCCGATCACCACGACGGCCCGCAGCCGGTGCGCGTGCCGGGCCACCAGGTCGTCCACCGACGCGCCCTTGAGCAGTCCCCCGGCGATCCACACGACCGGCCCGGCCGCCGCGGCCAGCGACGCGGCCGCCGCGTGCGGGTTCGTCGCCTTGGAGTCGTCGACGAACCGGATCCCGTCCACCTCGCCGACGACGGCGCTGCGGGGCGGCCCGGGCCGGAACGCGGCGAGCCCGGCGCCGACGGCGCCCGGCCCGCCGCCGTGGGCGCGGGCGAGCGCGGCCGCGGCCAGGGCGTCGGTG
>JAPLAT010000163.1 GCA_026393175.1 Pseudonocardiales bacterium | reverse complement strand
GACGATGGCGTGGTCGCGGTGGGTGGCCTCCGCGGCCAGCATCGGCTCGGCGCTGTCGGTGAACACCGCGTGGTAGCGGTAGACCGCGAACGCTTCGGTCTGTCCGGCCGCGACGGTGCGGGGATTGAGGCGCCGGACGCGGCGCACGATCAGTCGGGCGGTGACGTGCTCTGCCTTGCGGCGGCCGGTGAACGCGGTGAACGTGATCTCGGCGACCTCGGCGTCGGAGACCCAGCGTTGCTCGTCGTCGTCCCAGATGGCGTTCGGGTAGCGGATCGCGGTCCAGGCCTGTTCGTCGATGCTGGTGATGGCCCTGGTCACGGTCTTGGTGAGTCGGGCGGTGACCGAGAACCGGGCCCCGGCCCGGCGGCAGGTGCTGATGATGTCGTAGCCGTAGTAGGCGGAGTCCGCACGCACCAGCACCGTTGCGGTCGCGCCGGCGCGTCGGGCGGTGGCCAGGGCGTCGGCCAGCAACTTCGGTGCACCGCGCGCGGAGTTGGTCGAGCCCTTGCGCAGCCGGGTGGCTGCGATCACCGGCGCGGCCAGCGGGGTGGACAGCACGGCCAGCAAGGCGTTGAGCCCCTTGACGCCGGTGTAGCCACGTCCGGCGCCCTGTTTGGCGTAGCCGTAGGTCTGGCGCACGGTGTCGTCGATGTCGACGAACACCAGCTGCTCGGCTCCTGGCAGCAGCGGGGTCGCGGCCGCGAGGCGGGCCAGCAGCCGGGCGGCCACGGCATCGAGCTGACGGACATGGCCAAAGGTGAACCGGCGCAGGAACGTGCCCAACGTTGAAGGGGCCCGTACCTCGTCGAACACCCGACCCATGCCGCCGTGGCGTAGCAGGTCCATGTCGGAGATCGAGTCCGCGCCCACGACCATCCCGCCGATGACGGCGGCGAGTTTCGCGGCCGCGTTCGCCGTTCCCTTCCCGGTCAGCGTGAGCGTCTCGACCAGCAGCGCCCTGAGCCCGCACCGAGCGGCCAGCGCCATAATCGGCACCAGGCCGACACACGACACGAGGTTGGGATCATCGAACCGCACGCTGATCGCGGATCGGACATGGGATAGTCGCATCCAGCGGATGCCCTTCTGTGTGAGATCGATGTGACCGTCGCAAGCCACATCTTCCCAGCTCAGGGGGGTATTCGTGTGCTACGACCCACTTTCACCAGCGACTATCGGCGGTGGATCCAGGCTCAGTAGCCGAGGTACCCGCCGCTGGCGCTGCTGCGCCCGCCCGCCTCGAGGGTCTCCATCCCGTAGCGGTCGATCATGTAGCGGACGCCCGCGGTGATGTTGGCGACCGGGTCGGTGATGGAGCGGTCGGCCAGGTCGGGGTGCACGTAGGCGTTGAACGTGGACGGGATCGTCTGCATCAGGCCCTGCGAGGGGTTGCCGGCCCGGGCGTTGGAGTCCCAGTTGTTGATCGCGCGGGGGTTGCCGCCGGACTCCGCCATGATGATGTCCTCGATGGCCGGCGCCAGCGACTGCGGCAGGTCCATGATGTCGAGGGCCTCGGCGATCCAGCCGTCCAGGCCGCCCTCGGCGATGACCGCGTCGAGGCGGGCGCGCTCCTCGGCCAGGCGCTGCTCCTCGGCCAGGCGCGCGGCGACCTCCTCGGCCATCACCGCGGCCTTGTCGAGCTGCGCGAGGTGCGAGTCGGCGATCGCCGAGCCGTCGACCTGCTCGAAGCCGACCGGAGAGAACGCGATCGGGGCGAGCCCGCCCGCGGCGGGGACGTCCGCGGGGAGGTCGGCGAGCAGGGCGCTCGTGGCGGCCAGCGAGCCGTCGAAGGACTCGGCGGCGTCGGCGCTGCCGGTGGGGTCGCCCGGGACCAGCGCGGTGAACGTGCCGGTGGCGACGGCGCCGACGGCCGCGGCGGAGACGACCACGGTATTGCGCAGCGACGGGCCCTGCGCCGGGGGACGCTGTGCGGAGTGGTGCCGGGGGGCATGGTGCCGCGGGGTCTCGGTCGAACGGCGCGCACGGGTGCCGTGCGGCGAACGGTGTCCAGCCACGAACCAACCTCTCAGCGCTCGGGGGAGCGAGGTGGCACGACGACCCCGGTGGGGAGTCCGGGTGGGCCGTCGGGGGGAGCATCGGCCCGGTGCGTCGTACCGCCTCGTCACGCTGAGGCAGGACATTACGAGATCCGTCGCGATTCGGACAAGGCGCCACGCTGCCTGTCGGCGCTGCCCGCCTGCCGTTCGTCGTGCCCGTCCGCGACCGCCCGGTCGCCGGACGGTCGCGGCGGGCGGTCACGCACCGCGACGAGCGGTGCCCCGCGCCGGGAGCAGCAGGCAGGAGTCGCCGAACTCGTGCCACAGGTAGGCACCCTCGACGGCGGCGGCGTAGGCGCGCCCCACCAGCCCGGGGCCGGCGACGGCCTCGAGCAGCAGCAGGTGCGACGCCTCCGGCTCGTGCCAGCCGGTCACCAGCCCGTCGACGACGCGCGCCGGGCGCTCCGGGGACAGGACGAGGTCGGTCCAGCCCGCCGCGGCGCGCACGGAGCCGTCCGCCGCCGCCGCGGTCTCCAGGGCGCGGGTGACCGTCGTCCCCACGGCGACGACCCGGCCGCCGGCCTCGCGGGTCGCGGTCACCGCCGCCGCCGTGGCGGCCGGCACGCGGAACCGCTCGGGCAGCGGGGTCTCGCCCGCCTCCAGCGAGGAGACGCCGGTGTGCAGCACGAGCGTCGCGACCCCGACGCCGCGGGCGCGCAGGCCGTCGAGCACGGCGGCGGTGAACGGGCGCCCGGCGCTCGGGCTCTCGGCGCTGCCGAACTCGCCCGGCACGGGCGTGGCGAACACGGTCCGGTGCGCCGCGAGCGGCCACCGGCCGCGCTGGTGCGCGTAGGTGATCGGCCGCCCGGTGGCGGCCAGCCAGGCCCGCACCCCGCCCTCGACGGGCACCGTGGCGCGCCACAGCCGGCCCGGCGCCGCCCCGGGCACGGCCGCGACGAGCCGGGCGACGACCCCGGCCGGCAGGTGCACCTCCTCCCCGGCCCGGGCGTCGCGGACGCGGTGGCCGTCGTGGGTGCGCAGCTCGACCACCAGCCCGCCGCCCCGGTCCGGGCCGGAGACGTGCAGGACGACCGGGCGCCCGTCCCCGCGCCTGCCCTCGACGGCGGCGGGCTCGGTGTCGGAGGTGTTGACGACGACGAGGTCGCCGGGGGCGAGCGCACCCGGCAGGTCGGTGAACCGGGCGTGCCGCACCGGCGCCCCCTCCCGGGCGACGAGCAGCCGCACGCCGTCGCGGGCGAGGCCGCGCTCCTCGGGCGGCTCGGCCGCGGAGAGGGCCTCGGGCAGGACGAATCGCGTCGCGGCCCTCACCGGCCGGCCCCGACCGCCAGGTCGCCCGCCCGGACCCGCCCGGACGCCGGCCGCTCGTCGAGCAGCCGGAGTAGCGCGGGCACGACGGTGTGCGGCTCGGGCCGGTCGGAGATGTCCTCGCCGGGGAAGGCCCGCTGGTGCATGGCGGTGCGCATGTCGCCGGGGTCGAACGCCCAGACGCGCACGCCGGGCTCCTCCGCGCCGAGCACGGCGGCGAGATGGTCCAGCGCGGCCTTCGCCGCGCCGTAGCCGCCCCAGCCCGGGTAGGCCTCCACGGCGGCGTCCGAGCTCAGCGTGACGACGGCGGGCGCGGCGGCGGCGCGGAGCAGGGGCAGCGCGAGCTGGGTGAGGGCGAGCGGCGCGAGCACGGTGGTCTCGAGCACGGCGCGCAGCGCGTCGGGCGGGTAGCGGTGCAGCGGCGGCAGCGGCGACGGGCCGAGCTCGCCCGCGTTGTGCACGAGGAGGTCGAGCCCGCCGAGCCCGTCCGCGGTGGCGACGAGCTCGGCGCGGTGTGCGGGGTCGGTGACGTCGCCCGGCACCGCGACGACGCCCGGCAGCCCCGCGGTGGCGGCGCGCAGGCGTCCGGCGTCGCGGCCGGTGGCGAGCACGCGGGTCCCGCGCCGGGCGAGGGCCTCGGTGAGCGCGAGGCCGAAGCCCTGCCCGGCCCCCGTGACGATGGCGATGTGTCCGATCATGCCGATACTGTGTGAGCTGAAGTCAGGTTCAGGTCAAGGGAAGGTGGTCCGTGGACGCGAAGGACCTGCTGACCATCGGTGAGGTCGTCCACCGCAGCGGCCTCCCGCACTCCGCGCTGCGCTACTACGAGCGGGAGGGGCTCCTCGCCACGACGCGCACCTCGGGCGGGCAGCGGCGCTACGAGCGGTCGGTGCTGCGGCGGCTGGCGTTCATCCGGGCGGCGCGCACGATCGGCGTCGGGCTGGAGGAGGTGCGCGAGGCGCTGGACCGGCTGCCCGACGCCCGCACGCCCACGAAGGCGGACTGGACGCGGCTCTCCCGCGCCTGGCGCGGGCGGCT
>JAPLAT010000591.1 GCA_026393175.1 Pseudonocardiales bacterium | reverse complement strand
GTCAGGTCTCTATCAGCGGTCGTTGGCGCCCTCCGACCACGGTGACAACACCCCCCAGATCATCGACGACAGGGGCGACAAGTCATGCCGTGGCCGGTGGCCTGCAAGCCCTCACCGGGCTTGATCGAGAAGGTAACGGGGGTGGGTCAGCCCGCGCCGGTCGGGGTGGCGCCGGCGCCGAGGACCAGGTCCGTGGCGCTGCCGCTGATCTCCAGCACGCCGTCGACGGCGCGCAGCTCGTCCGGGGTGACCTGCAGGGGCAGGGTGCCCGGGTCGACCTCGACGGTGAACATCTCCCGCACCATCTCCTGCACGGAGTCGGGGAGCGGTTCGGCGTCGCCGCCGAGCCGGACGTCGCGGGGGACCACCCGCACGAGCCCGTCCTCCAGCTCCAGCGCGACGATCACCGCCACCTCCCGGTCGACGCCGAGCACCGGCGTGGTGCCGACGAGGCGCGCGGAGCGGTCGGGGTCGAGGTCGGCGAGGGCGGCGTCGGCGCCGTCCTCGACGAGCTGCTGGAGGGCCTCGGCGTCCACGGTCTCGATGCGCATCCGCTCGACGGTGCCGATGAGCCGCTCGATGTCGTCGGGCCCGACGCGGACCGTGCCGTCGGCGGACCCCACCCGCAGCGTGGTCGGCCCGGAGCCGAGCACCTCCGACAGCGGGGCCGCCACGTCGCGCAGCTGCGCGGTCACCTCGACGTCCTGCAGCGCGCCGACCTGCAGCCGGGGCGCGGAGACGTCGATGCTGGAGTAGTCGCCCGACAGCGCCTGGGTGACGAACGGGAAGCCGTTGATGCGGACCTCCGGGTCGTCGGGCAGCCCGATCTGCTCGCGCATCTGCCGCGACACGGCGGACTCCGCGAGAGCGGCGGCGCCGAAGTCCGCGGCCACGAGCAGGCCGACGAGCACCAGCAGCCCGATGATCAGGCGCTTCACTTGCGACCTCCGGATCGTCGTCGAGGTGCCCCAGACGGTAGAGCGGGGGGCACCGGCGACGGCCGCCGGGTCGTGAGCTGCGCCGCGGTGCTCGTGACGAGGGGGCCCGACCGGCTATTCTCCGTGAATCCGTCGTGCAGGTTGTCGACAGGTCACGCGGATGTGAACGGTGCGTCAGCGTCGCCCGCCGTCCGTCGGACACGTGCGCGGAAAAGACGAGGAGGACCGGGTGGAGCTCCTTCTGCTGACCGCCGATCCGGATCCGGGATCGGTGCTGCCGGCGCTGACGCTGCTCCCGCACGGGGTGCGCACCGCGGCCCCCGAGGTGGCGGCGCTGCTCGACGCGGGCCCGCACGACGCCGTCCTGGTGGACGCGCGCACCGACCTGGTCGCCGCGCGCAGCCTGTGCCGCCTGCTGGGCAGCACGGGCACGGACGTGCCGGTCGTCGCGGTGCTCACCGAGGGCGGCCTCGTCGCCGTGTCGGGGGAGTGGGTGGTCGACGAGATCCTGCTGCCGACGGCGGGCCCGGCCGAGGTCGACGCCCGGCTGCGGCTGCTCAAGGCCCGCCCCGGCGGCGACGCGAGCGCCGGCGGCGGCGCCCTGGTGCTCGGCGAGCTCGTCATCGACGAGGCCACCTACGCCGCGCGGCTGCGCGGGCGCCTGCTGGAGCTGACCTACAAGGAGTTCGAGCTCCTCAAGTACCTCGCCCAGCACGCCGGCCGCGTGTTCACCCGCGCCCAGCTGCTGCAGGAGGTGTGGGGGTACGACTTCTTCGGCGGCACCCGCACCGTCGACGTCCACGTGCGGCGGCTGCGCGCCAAGCTCGGCACCGAGCACGAGCAGATGATCGGCACCGTGCGCAACGTCGGCTACAAGTTCGTGCGTCCCGGCCGGGCCTCGCTGACGGCCGTGGAGTCCGACGACGCGGACGACGACGAACGGGTCTCGGGGCGGGCGTAACGTCGCGGGCATGATCGCCCTCCACTGGCTCGACGGTCTCGACGACGACGGCGTGGCGGAGGTGCGCGCCCTCGCCTCGGCCGCCACCGGCGCCGACGGCAGCGCCCCGCTGTCCGACGAGGTGCTGCGCGCCCTGCGCGGGGGTGCCCGCCACCTCCTCGCCCGCGCCGACGGCGGGGAGCTGGCCGGCTTCGCGCACCTCGCCGACGGCCCCGCCGAGCTGGTCGTGGCCCCGGCGCACCGCCGCGCGGGCCTGGGCACCCGGATGGCCCGCGCCCTGCTGGACGAGGCGGGCGAGGGGCTGCGGATCTGGGCGCACGGGGAGCACCCGGGGGCGGTCGCCCTGGCGGCCCGGCTGGGGCTGGTGCAGGTCCGCGCGCTGTGGCAGATGCACCTCGACATGCCCGAGGCGCCCGCCGGGCGCGCGTTCCCCGACGGCGTGCGGCTGCGGACGTTCGTCGTCGGCGTCGACGAGGCCGAGTTCCTGCGGGTCAACAACGCCGCGTTCGCCTGGCACCCCGAGCAGGGCGGCTGGGGGGTCGAGCAGGTGCGCGAGCGCGAGGCCGAGCCGTGGTTCGACCCCGCGGGCTTCCTGCTCGCCGAGGGCGCGGACGGCAGGCTGCTCGGCTACCACTGGACGAAGGTGCACCCGGGCGGCGGGCCGGGTGAGGTGTACGTGCTGGGCGTGGACCCGGCGGCGCACGGCACGGGGCTCGGCTCGGCGCTCACCGCCGCCGGGCTCCGGCACTTGCACGACCGGGGGCTCCGCGAGGTCATCCTCTACGTGGAGTCGGACAACGAGGCGGCGATCAGGGTGTACTCCACGTTGGGGTTCACCCTGCGTCACGTCGATGCGCTCTACGCCACAGCAACAGGAAGCTGACGGCCACTCTCCGTTCACCTGGCCGCCACGTCCGGCCCGATATCGAACCTGCAGGTCACGAGCCGGTCACGGCCCCGCCGAACGGGTGGCGTGCCTCACGACCGTGGAGGTGTTCATCCTCCGTTCACCCCGAAGGGGTCATGCGTCCACCGTCGCTACCTAGCGTCTGCGGCGAGCGGCCACCCCGAGCCGCACTCCCCCTTCCTGGAACTGACGACGGAGGAACCAGTGAAGATCGTGCGGCACAGCGCTCGTGCCCGAGTGGCCGCGGTGGGCCTCGCCGCCACCGGCGCCCTCTTCCTCGCCGGCTGCGGCGCGGCCAACGAGGCGGGCGCCCCCGCCGCCGGTGGTGACGGCGCGACCGAGCTCTCCGGCACCATCGCGGGCGCGGGCGCGAGCTCGCAGGCGGCGGCCATGGAGGCGTGGGTCGCGGGCTTCTCCGCGGCCAACCCCGGTGCCCAGGTGACCTACGACCCGGTGGGCTCGGGCGGCGGCCGCGAGCAGTTCACCGCGGGCGGCACGGCCTTCGGCGGCACGGACGCCTACCTCGACGAGGAGGAGCTCCCCCTCGCCCTCGAGCGCTGTGGTGGCAACGTCCTCGAGATCCCCGCCTACATCTCGCCGATCGCGGTGGCCTTCAACCTCGAGGGCATCGAGACGCTGAACATGAGCCCGGCGGTCATGGCCGGCGTGTTCGCGAAGCAGATCACCACCTGGAACGACCCGGCGATCGCGGCCGACAACCCGGGCGTCACGCTGCCCGACCTGCCCATCACCACGGTCCACCGCTCCGACGAGTCGGGGACCACGGAGAACTTCGTCGATTACCTGGCCGCGGCCGCCCCCGACGTGTGGACGTTCGAGGTCAGCGGCGACTGGCCGGCCGAGGTGCAGGGCGAGGCCGCCCCGCAGAACGCCGGCGTGGTCGGCGCGATCGAGGCCGGCAACGGCACGATCGGCTACGCCGACGCCAGCCAGATCCGCGAGCTGGGCACCGTCGCCGTGGGCGTCGGGTCGGAGTTCGTGCCCTACTCGCCGGAGGCCGCCGCGGCCATCGTCGAGAGCTCGCCGCAGAACGACGAGGGCCGCCCCGAGGGCAGCTTCGCGCTCGACCTCCAGCGGGACACGACCGAGTCGGGCAACTACCCGATCGTGCTGGTCTCCTACGAGCTGGCCTGCGGCACCTACCCGGACCAGGCCACCGCGGACCTGGTGAAGGCGTTCTTCAGCTACGTGATCAGCGAGGAGGGTCAGCAGGCGGCGTCCGACAACGCCGGCTCCGCGCCGATCTCGGACACCCAGCGTGAGCAGTTCCAGGCCGCGATCGACTCGATCACCGCCGGCGCCTGAGTGTGAGAGTTCACTAGCCAGCGGCCCGGGTGGCCGTCACCATGGGGTGACGGCCACCCGGGTTCGTCCTCTCCGGCGCAGCGTCGCGCCGTCGTACCTCCTCCGCCCGTGAAAGGGACGTCGTGAGTACCACCCTCGAGCCCCCGGCGGCGCCGCCCGGCACCATCGCGGCCAAGCCCGTACGCCAGGTCGGCGACCGGATCTTCGCCGGGCTCGCCACCGGGGCGGGAACACTGATCCTGCTCGTGCTGGCCGGAGTCGCGGCCTTCCTGCTCGCCGAGGGCATCCCGGCGATCATCGCGCCTGCCGAGGACGTGCCCGGGGGGAACGGCTTCATCGCCTTCGCGTGGCCGCTGCTCTTCGGCACCCTGCTCGCAGCGGTCATCGCGCTCGTCGTGGCCACCCCGTTCGCCGTGGCGGTCGCCCTCTTCATCAGCCACTACGCGCCGCGCCGCATCGCGCAGACGCTCGGCTACCTCGTCGACCTGCTCGCCGCGATCCCCAGCCTGGTCTACGGCCTCTGGGGCGTCGCCGTGCTGGCACCCGCCGTCGTGCCCTCGTCGCAGTGGCTCGCGACCAACCTCGGGTGGATCCCGCTGTTCGCCGGGCCCGCCTCGACGACCGGCCGGACGATGCTCGTCGCGGGCCTGGTGCTCGCGGTCATGATCCTCCCGATCATCAGCGCCGTCAGCCGCGAGGTGTTCCTGCAGACCCCGCGCCTGCACGAGGAGGCGGCGCTCGCGCTCGGCGCCACCCGCTGGGAGATGATCAAGATGGCGGTGCTGCCGTTCGGCCGCTCCGGCATCATCAGCGGGGCGATGCTGGGCCTGGGCCGCGCGCTCGGCGAGACGATCGCCGTCGCCCTCATCCTCTCGGTCGCGAACGTCGTCACGTTCAACCTCATCAGCGGCCAGAACCCCTCGACCATCGCGGCCAACATCGCGCTGGACTTCCCGGAGTCGAGCGGCCTGGCGGTCAACGCGCTCATCGCGTCGGGCCTGGTCCTGTTCGTGGTGACGTTCCTGGTCAACGCGTTCGCGCGCTACATCATCAACCGTCGCAGCGAGTTCTCGGGAGCCAACTGATGACGACGTCGACCTCCGGTGACACGGCGCTCACCACCGAGTCCCCGACACCCCCCACCGGCTCCCCCGCACCGCGCGGCAAGCTGCCGCGCCAGGCGCAGTGGATCGTGCTGGGCGTGGTCGTCGCGCTGGCGCTCGTGCTGCGCCTCACGGCAGGCGTCAACATCGCGCTGCTCGCCGTCGGCGCCGCGGTCGTCCACATCGTCGCCGTCTACCTGTGGTCCCGCGTGGTCGAGGGCAGCCGGTCCGCCGCCGACCGGCTGGTCACCGCGGTGGTCACGAGCGCGTTCGTCATCGCGATGGTGCCGCTGGCGTCGCTGCTGTTCACGGTGATCACGCTCGGCACCAACCGGCTCGACGCGCAGTTCTTCACCAACTCCATGCTCGGGGTCGTCGGCGAGGGCGGGGGCGCGTACCACGCCATCACCGGCACGCTCATCATCACCGGGCTGGCGGCGCTGATCTCGGTGCCGATCGGGATCATGACGGCGGTCTACCTCGTCGAGTACGGCCGGGGCCGCCTCGCCCGGGCCATCACCTTCTTCGTCGACGTCATGACCGGCATCCCGTCGATCGTCGCCGGCCTGTTCGCCGTCGCCCTGTTCACCCTCTTCTTCGGGCCCGGCATCCGGCTGGGGATCATGGGCGCGATCGCGCTGAGCGTGCTGATGATCCCGACCGTGGTCCGCTCGGTCGAGGAGATGCTCAAGATCGTGCCGAACGAGCTGCGCGAGGCGTCCTACGCGCTGGGGGTGTCCAAGTGGCGCACGATCGTCAAGGTCGTGCTGCGCACGTCGGTGGCGGGCATCGCCACCGGCATCACGCTCGCCGTCGCCCGGGTGATCGGGGAGAC
The DNA here is from genome assembly GCA_026393175.1 of Pseudonocardiales bacterium. GTDB lineage: Bacteria > Actinomycetota > Actinomycetes > Mycobacteriales > Pseudonocardiaceae > Pseudonocardia. The sequence continues at coordinate 11,894 of JAPLAT010000591.1, read as the reverse complement.
CGCGCCGCTGCTCATCACCGTCGGCGCGGTGACCGGGGTGAACCTCAACCCGTTCGACGGCCGGATGGCCACGCTGCCGGTGTTCTCCTACTACTCCTACACCCAGCCCGGCGCGACCCCGCAGCCGTCGCTGGACCGGGCCTGGGCCGCGGCACTGGTGCTCATGGTCATCGTCATGGCGCTGAGCCTGCTCGCCCGGCTGATCTCCTACCTCTTCTCGCCCAAGACCCGATAAGGACGACACCCGTGGCCAAGAGCATCGAGGCACGCGACCTCAACATCTACTACGGCAGCTTCCGCGCGGTCGAGGGCGTGAACATGTCCATCCGGCCGGCGCAGGTGACGGCGCTGATCGGGCCGTCGGGCTGCGGCAAGTCGACCTTCCTGCGGTCGATCAACCGCATGCACGAGGTCATCCCGGGCGCCTACGTCGAGGGCTCGCTCGAGCTCGACGGCGAGAACCTCTACGACGCGGCCGCCGACCCGGTGACCGTGCGCCGGCAGATCGGGATGGTGTTCCAGCGGCCCAACCCGTTCCCGACCATGTCGATCTACGACAACGTCATCGCGGGCTACAAGCTCAACAGCAAGAAGTCCAACAAGACCGCCACCGATGAGCTGGTCGAGCGGTCCCTGCGGGGCGCGAACCTGTGGAACGAGGTCAAGGACCGGCTCGACAAGCCCGGCGCCGGCCTGTCCGGCGGGCAGCAGCAGCGCCTGTGCATCGCGCGCGCGATCGCGGTGCGGCCCGACGTGCTGCTCATGGACGAGCCGTGCTCCGCGCTCGACCCGATCTCCACGCTCGCGATCGAGGACCTGATCAACGAGCTGAAGACCGAGTACACGATCGTCATCGTCACCCACAACATGCAGCAGGCCGCCCGGGTCAGCGACTACACCGGGTTCTTCAACATCGAGGGCACCGGCAAGCCCGGCAAGCTCGTGGAGATGGACGAGACCAAGACGATCTTCTCCCAGCCGCGGGAGAAGGCCACCGAGGACTACGTCTCGGGCCGCTTCGGCTGACCGGCGGCGCGGACCGGGGCCCGGGGGCGACTGCTCCCGGGCCCCCGTCATGTCGCCAGCCGGTCGGCCAGGTCGCGCACCCGCGCGGCGATGTCGTCGCGGACCAGGCGCATCCGCTCGATGCCGTCGATGCCGCGCTCGGACGGCTCGTCGGTCTCCCACACCTCGACGGCCGTGCCCGGCACCGGGTCGACGTGCGCCTCCCGGCCGAGCACCACCACGACGTCGGCCGCCGCGACCATCCCGTCGGTCAGCCGCGTCGGGACGTGCCCCGAGATGTCGACGCCGACCTCGGCCAGTGCGGCCACGGACAGTGCGTTGAGCGCGGCGCCCGGCGCCGTGCCCGCCGAGGACACCCGCACCCGCCCGCCGGCCCGCGCGGCCATCAGCCCGGCCGCCATCGGCGACTTGCCGCCGTTGCGGGCGCACACGAACAGCACGCGGGGCGGCTCCTGGCTCACGCCGGCTCCCGTTCCACGACGACGCGCCCGGCGTCGACGGCGGGCAGCAGGACGAGCGCCAGCACCGTGCCCAGCGCCGCCCCGACCAGCTGGGCCAGGAGGAAGGCGGGCACCGACGCGGGGGCGATCCCGGCGAAGGTGTCGCTGACCATCCGGGACACCGTGACCGCCGGGTTGGCGAACGACGTGGACGAGGTGAACCAGTAGGCGGCCCCGATCCAGCTCGCGACGGCCACCGCGGCCAGGGGGGCCCGGCCCGTCCGGCTCAGGGACAGCACGACGAGCACGAGCCCGGCCGTCGCCACCACCTCGCCGATCCACAGGCCGGGTGAGGACCGCGACGTCGTCGCGACCTGCCAGGCCGGGAGGTCGAACATCGCGTTGGCGAGCAGGGCGCCGAGCACGCCGCCGCTCACCTGGGCCGCCGTGTACCCGGCCAGCCCGCCCAGTGACAGGCCCGAACGGTCGCGCCGGCCGAGCCACCAGTCGACCGCCGACACGACGGGGTTGAAGTGCGCCCCGGACACCGGGCCGAGCACGAGGATCAGCACGCCCAGGCCGAACACCGTGGTCAGCGAGTTCTGCAGCAGCTGCAGCCCGGTGTCACCCGGGGACAGGCGCTGCGCGGCGATCCCCGAGCCCACCACCACGGCGACGAGCAGGGCGGTGCCCAGGCCCTCCGCCAGCAGCCGGCGCGCGGTCGACCCCGTCACCGGGTGGCCACACCGAGCTCGTCGAGGAGCACCCGGACCCGGCGCTCGATCTCGTCGCGGATCGGGCGGACGCTCGCGACGTCGAGGCCCTGCGGGTCGTCGAGCACCCACTCCTCGTAGCGCCGGCCGGGGAAGATCGGGCAGGCGTCGCCGCAGCCCATCGTGATGACGGCGTCGGCGGCGCGGACGATCTCGTCGGTCCAGGGCTTCGGGTACTCCCCGGAGATGTCGATGCCGCGCTCGGCCATCGCCGCGACGGCCGCCTCGTTGACCCGCGTGCCGGGCTCGGAGCCCCCGCTCCACGCGACGGCCCGGTCGCCGGCGAGGTGGGTGAAGAAGCCCATCGCCATCTGCGACCGCCCGGCGTTGTGCGTGCAGAGGAACAGCACGGTCGGCAGGCCGGTGCCGGCCTTGCCCTCCACCTTCGCCAGCGCGAGCAGGCGCTGGCGGGCGAAGCGCTCGGCGAGCAGGGGCAGGTAGTTCTGGACGACCGCGCGCCCGGCGAACTCGTCGTAGGACGAGTGCAGGAAACGCTCGATCGTCTCGACGCCGAACATCTCGCCGAACCGGTCGGTGAGCCGGACGGCGGCGGTGCGCAGGGCCAGGTTCTGGTCGATGGACAGGTCTTCGCGCTGGTAGCTGGCGGTCATGACGAACGTTCCTCCGGCGGGTGGATCGCGGGGGCGAGGCGGGTGATCCGCTCCGCAAGGTCGGTGAGGGCGCGGTCGAACGCCCGGTCGTCCCCGGTGCGCGCCGGGTCGGCGACCGACCAGTGCGCGTCGCCGGGCAGCTCCTCGTGCGCGGCGTCGCACACGGTGATGACGAGGTCGCCCGCCCGCAGCACGTCGTCCGCGTGGCGCGGGACGACCGGCTCCAGCGGGACGTGGTGCCGGCGGGCGGCGGCGACGGCCCCGGGGTGCACGGCGGGCGCCGGCCGGGTGCCCGCCGAGGTGGCGGGCACGTCCCCGTGCCGTGCCCCGGAGCGGGCGTTCCACAGCGCAGCCGCCAGCTGCGAGCGGGCCGAGTTCTGGGTGCACACGAAGACCACCCGGGCGGCGTCCCGGGCGGCGACGGCTCCGAGCGCGTCGAGCGCGCCGGGCACGAGACCGAGGTAGGTGCGGCGGCGGTCGCCCTCGGAGCGGGTGCGGGTGACGATGCCGGCCCGGTCGAGCACCCGGACGTGGTGGGCCAGCAGGTTCGACGGCAGGTCGAGCACGGCCTGCAGCTCGCTGGGCGAGACCTCGCCGAGGGCCAGCGCGTCGACGATCGCGAGGCGCGAGGGGTCGCCGAGGGCGTGGTGCATCGCGGCGCGCTGCGCCAGCGTGCGTCCCTCGACCGTTCGCTCCGTGTCCATTGAGTCAATGATGACTGAGTAATATGGTGCCGTCAAGATCACGTTGCCTCGTGATTCGAGATCCGTGAAGGTAGACGCGTGTCGAACCAGGACCTCTGTTCCCCCACGGCGACGCCCGTGCCGCTGCTCGACGCCGCGCGCGCGGCGGAGCTCGCGGCCGGCTTCAAGGCCGTCGCCGACCCGACGCGGCTGCGCCTGCTGGCGCTGATCGCCGCGCACGAGGGCGGCGAGGCGTGCGTGTGCGACCTCACCGCGGCCTTCGCGCTGTCCGGGCCGACGATCAGCCACCACCTGCGGGTGCTGCGGGAGGCCGGGCTCGTCGAGGGTGACCGGCGGGGCACCTGGATCTACTACCGCGTCCGTCCCGACGCGCTGGCGGCGCTGTCGCGGGTGCTGCTGCTGGACGGCGTGCCCGCATGACGACCCCCGCGACCGAACGGCCGGTGGTCGCCCGGCTGTCCACCCTCGACCGGTTCCTGCCGGTGTGGATCATCGCCGCGATGGTGCTCGGCCTGCTCGCGGGCCGGTTCGTGCCCGGCATCGGCCCGGCGCTGGACGCGATCGCGATCGACGGCGTCTCGCTGCCCATCGCGCTCGGCCTGCTGGTCATGATGTACCCGGTGCTGGCGAAGGTCCGCTACGACCGGCTCGACACCGTCACCGGTGACCGGCGCCTGCTGGTGGCCTCGCTCGTGCTGAACTGGGTGCTCGGCCCGGCGCTGATGTTCGCGCTGGCCTGGCTGCTGCTGCCGGACCTGCCCGAGTACCGCACCGGCCTGATCATCGTCGGCCTGGCCCGGTGCATCGCGATGGTGATCATCTGGAACGACCTGGCCTGCGGCGACCGCGAGGCCGCCGCCGTGCTCGTCGCCGTCAACTCGGTGTTCCAGGTGCTCGCGTTCGCCGGCCTGGGCTGGTTCTACCTGTCGGTGCTGCCCGGCTGGCTCGGCCTGCCGCAGGCCGACCTGGACGTCTCGCCGTGGGACATCGCGGTCTCGGTGCTGATCTTCCTCGGGGTGCCGCTGGTGGCGGGCTTCCTCTCCCGCGTGCTGGGGGAGCGGGCCAGGGGCCGGGAGTGGTACGAGACCCGCTTCCTGCCCCGCGTCGGCCCGTTCGCCCTCTACGGCCTGCTGTTCACCATCGTCGTGCTGTTCGCGCTGCAGGGCGACGCCATCACCTCCCGCCCGTTCGACGTCGCCCGCATCGCCCTGCCCCTGCTCGCCTACTTCGCGATCATGTGGTTCGGCTCGTTCGTGCTCGGCAAGACGATCGGCCTGGGCTACGAGCGCGCGTCCACGCTCGCGTTCACCGCGGCGGGCAACAACTTCGAGCTGGCCATCGCCGTCGCCATCGCCACGTTCGGCGTCACCTCCGGGCAGGCCCTCGCGGGCGTGGTCGGGCCGCTGATCGAGGTGCCGGTGCTCGTCGCGCTGGTCTACGTCTCCCTCGCCCTGCGCCGCCGCTGGTGGCCCGCGCCCGTCCCGGAAGGACCCGTCCGATGAGCGTCCCGTCCGTGCTGTTCGTCTGCGTCCACAACGCCGGCCGCTCGCAGATGGCCGCCGCGCTGCTGCGCCACCACGGCGGCGACGCCGTGGAGGTCCGGTCCGCGGGCTCCGCCCCGGCCGCGGAGATCAACCCGGCCGTCCGTGAGGTGATGGGGGAGCTGGGCATCGACCTGTCGGCCGAGACGCCGAAGATCCTCACCGTCGAGGCGGTCGAGGCCTCGGACGTCGTCATCACGATGGGGTGCGGCGACGCGTGCCCGGTGTTCCCCGGCAAGCGCTACCTGGACTGGGAGCTGGCCGACCCGGCCGGGCGCGGGGCGGCGGACGTCCGGCCCATCCGTGACGACATCGACGCCCGCGTCCGGGCCCTGCTCGCCGAGCTGGTGCCGACGGCCTGACGGCCCCGGCGCCCCCCTGCGCCCCCGGCACGCACCGGCCCCGCATCGCAGCGGGGTGACACCGCTCCGATCCAGTCGCAGCGATGTCACCCCGCTGCGATCCGGGGTGGGCGGTCCGGGTGGGCGGTGCGGTCGTCAGTCCGCGCGGCGGCGCTCCATCAGGACCGTGTCGCGCCAGACCCCGTGGTGGCGGCCGATCCGCTCCCGCAGCCCGAGGGTGCGGAAGCCGGCGGAGTGGTGCAGCGCGATGCTCGCCCGGTTCTCCGGGAAGATCGACGTCTGCAGCGTCCACAGGCCGTCCGCGTCGGCGGCCGTGACCTGGCGGTGGGCCAGCGCCTTGCCGATCCCGCGGCCGCGGAACCCGTCGCCGACGTAGAGCGAGGTCTCGGCCACCCCGGCGTAGACGTCCCGGCCGGACACGCGCTTCGCGGCCGCCCAGCCCGCGACCCGACCGTCCACCTCGGCCACCCACCGGTGCCCGGGCAGCCACTCGTCCAGCACGGCCTGGGGCGGGACCTCGGTCTCGAACGTCGCGTCGCCGGTGGCGATGCCCTCGGCGTAGATGCGCCGGACGTCGGCCCAGTCGCCGTCGCGCAGCGGCCGGACGGCCACGTCGGGCGGCAGGTCCTCCGGGCAGCACGGCCGCGCCCCGCCCAGCACGCCCATGACGGCGTCGGCGGCGTGCGGCAGGCCCGTGCAGCACGCCGGGTTCACCGACACCAGCGTCGCCGTCCCCTCCTTGCGGAGCCGGACGAAACCGGCGTCGGCGAGCCGGCGCAGGTGGTGCGAGCAGGTCGACTGGCTGATGCCGAGCCGGCCGGTGAGCTCGCCGACCGTCACCTCGCGGCCCGAGACCGCCACGGCGTGCAGCAGGCGCACCCGCATCGGCTCGGCCAGGCAGCCGAACCAGTCGGCGTAGGTGCTCGCGTCCTCCACGGCCAGTTCCATGCGAACAGTATCGACAATCATCGATGGATGTGTCTACCCTCTCCATCGACCTACATCGATGGAGGAGTCATGGACCTGCCGGTCGTCGTCATCGGAGCGGGCCCCGCGGGCCTCGCGGCCGCCGCCCACCTGGTCGGGCGCGGGATCGAGCCGCTGGTGCTGGAGGCCGGGCCGGAGCCCGGCGCCGCCGTGCGCGAGTGGGGGCACGTGCGGCTGTTCTCCCGCTGGGGCGAGCTCGTGGACGCCGCGGCCGAGAAGCTGCTCGCCCCGACCGGGTGGACGGCGCCGGACGCGGACGGCTACCCCACCGGCGCGGAGTGGGCGCGGCACTACCTGGCACCGCTGGCCGAAGTGCTCGGCGAGCGGGTCCGCACCGGCGCACCGGTCGTCGCCGTCGCCCGCCGGGGCTGGGACCGCGTCGTGGACGCCGGGCGCACCACCGAGCCGCTGACGGTGCGGCTCGCCACGGGGGAGCGCATCCTCGCCCGGGCCGTGATCGACACGTCGGGCACCTGGACCTCGCCCGGCCCGCTGGGCGGCGACGGGCTGCCCGCCCTGGGCGAGGAGGAGGCCGCCGGCCGGATCTCCTACCGGGTGCCGGACCTGGGCGACCCCGCCGTGCGGGCCCGGTACGCGGGAAGGCGGGTCGCGGTCGCGGGCAGCGGGCACTCCGCCCTCACGGCGCTCGTGGAGCTGACCGCCCTCGGCGAGGGGACCCGCGTGCACTGGCTGCTGCGCCGCGGCGAGATCGGCGACACCTTCGGCGGCGGCGACGCCGACCAGCTCCCCGCCCGCGGCGCCCTCGGGCGGCGCGCGGCGCAGGCCGTCGCCGACGGGGACGTGACGACGGTGCCGGGGTTCCGTACCGCCGCCGTGCACCGCGACGACGCCGGCGGGCTCGTGCTGGAGTCGTTCGACGGCGCCCGCGTCGGCCCCGTCGACGAGGTCCTCGCCCTCACCGGGTTCCGCCCCGACCTGGCGATGCACGCCGAGATCCGGCTCGACCTCGACCCGGTGCTGCAGGCCCCGCGCGCCCTGGCCCCGCTGATCGATCCCAACGTCCACTCGTGCGGCACCGTCTACCCGCACGGGGCGGCAGAACTGGCGCAGCCCGAGCCGGGCGTGTACCTCGTGGGTATGAAGAGCTACGGGCGCGCGCCGACGTACCTGTCGCTCACGGGCTACGAGCAGGTCCGGTCCGTCGTCGCGGCGATCGCGGGCGACCGCGAGGCGGCCGAGCGGGTGGAGCTGGTCCTGCCCGAGACCGGCGTGTGCAGCGGCGGGGGGCTCGCCGCCGAGCCGGCGGCGGCGCCGGCGGGGTGCTGCGGCTGATGGCGGTGCGGGCGCCGGCGCTGTCCCGCTCCGGGCTGCGTCGCGTCCTGGTCGTGCTGTGCGTGACCGAGATCGTCAGCTACGGGGTGCTGTTCTACGCCTTCCCGGTGCTCGCGGCCGGCATCACGGCGGACACCGGCTGGTCGACCGGCACGATCACGGCGGCGTTCTCGCTGGCCCTGGTCGTGTCGGCGGCGGTCGGCGTGCCGCTCGGGCGGGTGCTGGACCGGATCGGCCCGCGGCTGGTCATGACCGCGTCGTCGGTGCTCGCCGTCCCCGCGGTCCTGGGGATCGCCGCGGCCGGGTCGCTGCCGTGGTTCGTCGCGTCGTGGGTGCTGGCCGGGGTGGCGATGGGCGGGCTGTTCTACCCGCCGGCGTTCGCCGCGCTCACCCGCTGGTGGGGGGCGCGGGCGGGCACGGCGCTGACGGCGCTGACGCTCGCGGCCGGGCTGTCCAGCACGATCTTCGCGCCGCTGACGGCCGCGCTGGACGGCGCGCTGGGCTGGCGGGGCACCTACGTCGTCCTGGCCGGGGTGCTGGCCGTCGTGACCGTGCCGGCGCACCTGCTCGGCCTGCGCGGCGCCTGGCCGGAGGTGTCGCCGTCGGGGCGGGCCGCGGCCGACGACCCGGCGCTGGTGGCGCGCAGCCGCCCGTTCGCGCTGCTCGTCGGCGCGCTCACGCTGGGCACGTTCGCCGCGTACGCGGTGATCGTCAACCAGGTCCCGCTGCTGGTCGAGCGGGGGCTGACCCCCGCCGCGGCCGCGTGGGCGCTGGGCCTGGGCGGGCTGGGGCAGGTGCTCGGCCGGCTGTGCTGGGGCCCGCTCGTCGCGTGGACGGGGGTGCGGGCGCGCACCGTCCTCGTGCTGGCCGCCTCCGCCGCCGCGACGGGCCTGCTGGCCGCCCTCCCCGGGCCCGCCGTGCTGCTCGTCGCCGGGGCGATGCTGGCCGGGGCCGCCAGCGGGATCCTCACGTTGCTGCAGGCCACCGCCGTCAGCGACCGCTGGGGCGCCGCGCACTACGGGCGGCTGTCCGGGATCCTCGCCGCCCCGGTGACGCTCGCGACCGCGCTCGCCCCGTGGGCCGGGGCCGCCACGGCGGAGCTGCTCGGTGGCTACCCGGCGGTGTTCGGGCTGCTCGCCGCCGTGGCCGCGCTGTCCGCGGTGCTGGCGGTGGGCTCCGTCCCGCGCCGCCCGGTGCCGGCGGGGGATCAGATGGGGATGGCGTCCGGTTCCTGACCCGTGACGGCGTACACGGTCTCCCGGGCCACGGCGACGGCGTGGTCGGCGAACCGCTCGTAGTAGCGGGCCAGCAGCGTGACGTCGACGGCGCTCGGCACGCCGTGCGGCCAGGTCGGGTGCATGAGCACCGCGAACATGCGCCGGTGCAGGACGTCCATCGCGTCGTCGTCGGCGTCGAGCTCCACGGCCTGCACGACGTTGCGGGAGCGCACCACCTCCGCCGCCTTGCGGGCCAGCGCCACGGCCACCCGGCCCATCTCGGCGAAGTCGTCGCGGACCTCGACCGGCAGGGTGTGCTCGGGGGCCCGGCGCTGCACCGCCTCGGCGACGTGCAGGGCGAGCCGGTTCATCCGGTCGATGTCGCCCGCGGAGCGGATCGTGGAGACCACGGCGCGCAGGTCGCCCGCCACGGGGGCGTGGAACAGCAGCGCGTCGGTGGCCAGCTCCTCGACCTGCTCGCGCAGCGCCTCCAGCTCCCGCGACCCGTTGATGACCCGGGCGGCCAGCCGCTCCCGGCACTCCACCAGCGCCGCGGTGGCCTCCTGCAGGGAGGCCGCCGCGACGAGGCACATGCGGCTGAGCAGCTCGCGGAGCTCGACGAGCTGCTGCGGCAGCGGGGCCGGCACCATCGGGAGCCCCGTCAGACCGTGAGCGGGCCGGGCATCCGCCCGGTGACGACGTAGACGATCCGGCGGGCCACGGCGACGGCGTGGTCGGCGTAGCGCTCGTAGAACCGGGCGAGCAGCGTGATGTCGACGGCCGGGCCGACGCCGTGCGACCACTCGCGGTCCATGAGGACGGTGAACATGTGCCGGTGCAGGTCGTCCATGGCGTCGTCGTCGGCCTCGAGCTCGGCGGCCCGCTCCAGGTCGCGGCTGCGGATCACCTCGCCCGCCTTGATCGCCAGCGCCACCCCGACGCGGCCCATCTCGGCGAAGTACGGGCCCACCTCGGGCGGCAGCACGGGCTGCGGGTGCCGGCGCCGGGCCGCCTGGGCGACGTGCAGCGCGAGGTCGCCCATCCGCTCGATGTCGCCCGCGCCGTGGATCGCCGAGACGACCGTGCGCAGGTCGGTGGCCACGGGCGCCTGCAGGGCCAGCAGGGCGAAGGCCTTCTCCTCGGCGGTGGCGCGCAGGTCGTCGATCCGGACGTCGGAGGTGATGACCTCCTCGGCGAGCTGCAGGTCGGCCTCGAGCAGCGAGCGCGTCGCCTTCTCCATGGCCTCGGCGACCTGGTCGCACATCCCGGCCAGGCCGTCGGCCAGGTTGTCGAGCTGGTCCTGGTAGGCGTCACGCATCCTGCGAGCCTAACGACATCGGCCGGGCGCAGCAGGGTCCGTGGGTGAACCGCGGGTGAACCCTCCCGTCCCGGAGATCAGGTGCAGCGCACCACCGGGGTCTCCGGCGCCCCCGTCGCCGAGGCGGCCGGTGCGCGCACGACGTCGTCGAAACCGCTGCCCAGGACGAGCTGGAGCAGGCCGCTCGCCGCGGGGTCCGGCACCGCCACGGCCGACGGGACGGACTGGCCGAGCACCTGGGCGGCGGCCGCGCGGTCGGGGGAGAAGCGGATCTCCGTGCGGGCGAGGGGCGCGGGGGCGTTGCCGACGGCGGTGACGGTGAAGCCGAGCGAGGTGAGCGTGTCGCCGACGGCGCCGGCGAGGCCCTGCCGGTCGGCCGCGTTGAGCACCTCCACGCTGACCTCGGCGGGCGACGGCCCGCCCGCGGCGGCCAGCACCGGCTGCTCGGGGAGCGTCTCGCCCTCCCGCAGCGCCGCGAACAGCGCCTCGGCCTCGGACCGCTGCAGCAGCACCCCGCCCTGGGTGCTCGCCCCGGGCGCGGTGGGCACGGTGGCGAAGGTGACGCCGTCCGCGGCGAAGCTGCGCAGCGCGAGCCCGGTGGCGAGCGTGCGGTCCAGGTCGGTGCCGTCGAGGGTGAGGGCGTCGCCGAGGGCGTCGCGGACCCCGCCGAGCCGGGCCGGGTCCAGCAGCACGTCGGCCGAGAGCACCTCGTCGACGACGGCGACCAGCACGCGCTGCTGCCGCTCCAGCACGTCCCGGTCGCCCCCGGCGTCGCCCTGCACGCTGCGGGCCTGGAGCAGGTCGCGGGAGCGCAGGCCGTCGAGCCGGGAGACCCCCGCCGCGGGCACGACGGAGCCGAGCACGTCGTCCAGGACGGGGCGGTCCAGGCAGACGTCGACGCCGCCGAGCACGTCCACCAGCGGGCCGACGGCGTCCAGGTCGATGCCGACGTAGCGGGTGACCTCCAGGCCGGTGAGCTGCTGCACGACCCGGGTGGCGCACTGCGGGCCGCCCAGGTCCAGCGCCGTCACCAGCGGGGTGCGGGCCTGGGCGGGCACGATCTCGTCGAGGTAGGCGCCCGCCGCGGCGTCCCAGCGCCGACACGGGGGCCGGTTGACCTCGAGGTCGCGGGGGATCGTCAGGCCCACGACGTCGCCGCCGTTCGCGGGGACGTGGGCGAGCAGGAGCGTGTCGGTGCGCGGGCGGCCGTCGGGCTCGGACCCGCCGACGATGAGCACGTTCTCCGACCCCGCCTGCGCCTCGGCGTCGACGACCGCGCCGGAGCCGGGGTCGAGCGCCGCCACCGCGACCACCGCCTCGTCGAGGCGGGCCTTGGCGACGTACTGGAAGGCCGTGACGGCGAACAGCAGCAGCGCCAGCGCCCCGACCAGGAGCAGCCCGATCCCGGGGCGGGTGCGGGTGCGCACCGCCGGCGGGGGCCGGTCGTCGTCGAGCAGCGTGACGCCCGCGTGGGCGGCGGTGAGGCGGGTGAGGGTCGCGTCGATCCGGCGGGCGTCGTCGTCGCGGTCGTCCGTGCGGTCGTCCCCCCGGCGCCCGGCCCCGGCGCGCGGGTCGGCCCGCCGCCGCCGGCCCGGGGTGGCGGCCCGCACGGCGTCGGCGGC